>JBFHQK010000033.1:0-16342 GCA_041592255.1 Fontimonas sp. | reverse complement strand
GCCGGCGCGCGGTCGCGCGCCGCGAGGAAGGCGTCGAGATCGGCGTGGGTGATGCGCCCGGCCGGGCCGCTGCCGGACACGAACTGCAGCTCGATGCCCAGATCGCGCGCGCGCTGGCGCACCGCCGGCGCGGCCAGCGGCTTGTCGCCGGGCTTGCGCGCCACCGGCGCGGCAGCGGTGCGCGCGGCGCTGCGCGGCGAGGGCGCCGGCGGCTCGGGCGCTGGCGGCGCCGGCGTCACCGCGTTCGCCGGAGCGGCGGCGGTGGCAGCAGCGGCGGCCGGCGGCGCGGCGGCGCGCGGCGCATCGGCAGCCGCTGCTGCGTTGCCCGCACCGGCGACTTCCAGCACCACCAGCGGCCCGCCGACCGGCACCTTGTCGCCGGGCGCCCCGCGCAGCTCGATCACGGTGCCGGCCACCGGCGAGGAGATCTCGACCGCGGCCTTGTCGGTGAGCATGTCCGCCAGCGGCTGGTCCTCGCTGACGGTGTCGCCCACGGCCACGCGCCAGGTGGCGATCTCGGATTCGGCGATGCCCTCGCCGACATCCGGCAGCTTGAACACGTAGCGGCCCATGTCAGCCCTCCATCACGCGCTTGAGCGCGGCCGCGACCCGGTCCGGACCCGGGAAGTAATGCCATTCGAAGGCGTGCGGGTAGGGCGTGTCCCAGCCGGTGACGCGCTCGATCGGCGCCTCGAGATGATGGAAGCAGTGCTCCTGCACCAGCGCCGACAGCTCGGCGCCGTAGCCGGAGGTGCGCGTGGCCTCGTGCACGATCACGCAGCGGCCGGTCTTCTTCACCGACGTGACGATGGCGTCGAGATCGATCGGCAGCAGCGAACGCAGGTCGATCACCTCGCCATCGACCTGCGCCTCCGCGACCGCGGCGAGGCAGACGTGCACCATGGTGCCGTAGGCCAGCACCGTGACATCGGCACCGGGACGCGCGATCGCGGCCTTGCCGATCTCGACGCGGTAATGCCCCTCCGGCACCTCGCTTTCGCGGAACTTCGACCACGGCTGCAGCGGCCGGTCGTGATGACCGTCGAAAGGTCCGTTGTAGATGCGCTTGGGCTCGAAGAACATCACCGGATCGTCGTCCTCGATCGCCGCGATCAGCAGCCCCTTGGCGTCGTAGGGGTTGGACGGAATCACCGTCTTCAGGCCGCAGACATGGGTGAACACGCCCTCCGGACTCTGCGAATGCGTCTGTCCGCCGAAGATGCCGCCGCCGCAGGGCGCGCGCACCGTGATCGGCGCCCAGAACTCGCCGCCGGAGCGGTAGCGCAGGCGCGCGGCCTCGGACACCAGCTGGTCGAAGGCCGGATAGATGTAGTCGGCGAACTGGATCTCGGCCACCGGACGCAGGCCGTACACGCCCATGCCGATCGCGGTGCCGAGGATGCCGCCCTCGGCGATCGGCGTGTCGAACACGCGCGTCTTGCCGTACTTCTTCTGCAGACCGGCGGTGCAGCGGAACACACCGCCGAAATACCCCACGTCCTCGCCGAAGACGACGACGTTGTCGTCGCGGCCGAGCATCACGTCGAGCGCGGAGTTGATCGCCTGGATCATGTTCATCGTGGCCATCAGTACCCCATCTCCTGGCGCTGCTTGATCAGATGCGGCGGCATCTCCTTGAACACGTCCTCGAACATCGTCTTCGGACTCGCCGGCGCGGTCGCCAGCGTGCCGTAGCGCTCGGCCTCCTTGAGATCGGCCTTGACCTGCTCGTCGAGTTCGCGCGCCAGCGCCTGCTGCTGCGCTTCGCTCCACTGGCCCAGCCCGATCAGATGCTGCTGCAGGCGCTCGACCGGATCGCCCAGCGGCCAGCGCGCGCTTTCCTCCTGCGGCCGGTAGGCGGAAGGATCGTCGCTGGTCGAGTGCGCGGCGGCGCGGTAGGTGAACAGCTCGATCAGCGTCGGGCCGTGATTGGCGCGCGCACGCGCAGCCGCCCAGCGGGTCACCGCGTAGACAGCGAGGAAGTCGTTGCCGTCGACGCGCAGCCCGGGGATGCCGTAGCCGATCGCGCGCGCGGCGAAGGTGGCGTGCTCGCCGCCGGCGAAACCCTGGAACGACGAGATCGCGTACTGGTTGTTGACGACGTTGAGAATCACCGGCGCCTGGTAAACGCTGGCGAAGGTCAGCGCGTGATGGAAGTCCGCCTCGGCGGTGGTGCCCTCGCCGACCCAGCTCGCGGCGATGCGCGTGTCGCCCTTCATCGCCGAGGCCATCGCCCAGCCGACCGCCTGCGGGAACTGCGTGCCGAGGTTGCCGGAAATCGAGAAGAAGCCCTTCTCGCGCACCGAATACATGATCGGCAGCTGGCGCCCCTTGAGACGGTCGCGGGTGTTGTTGTAGACCTGGCACATCATGTCGACCAGCGAATGCCCGCGTGCGATCAGCAGGCCCTGCTGGCGGTAGCTCGGAAACAGCATGTCGTCGGGATCGAGCGCGAAGGCCTGTGCCACCGCCACCGCCTCCTCGCCGGTCGACTTCATGTAGAACGAGGTCTTGCCCTGGCGCTGGATGCGCAGCATGCGGTCGTCGTAGGCGCGCGTGAGCATCATCGCGCGCAGACCGCGGCGCAGTGTCTCGGCATCGAGTTGCGGATCCCACTCGCCGACCGCGCGCTGGTCCTCGTCGAGGACGCGGATCAGGCCGTCGGCATAGCCGCGCAGGCTGGATTCGGCAGCGGCGATGTCCGGCCGCGGCAGCGCGCCGGCCGGCGGCACGCGGATATGGCTGAAGTCCGGCTCCTCGCCCGGTCGCGCGGACGGTTCGGGGACGTGCAGGCGCAACTTCTGCGTTGCGCCGGGTGCAGCCTGGGGCGTCGGCTTCTTGCGGGCCACGGCGATTCTCCTCGCTGGCGGCGGTCCAATGCCGCGCGCTTTGAGGACATTCTAGGACCGCGCCCGGGGATTATCGTCCCTGATTTCCACCCAGCCGCGCGGATGGAGGAATATTCATCCCGCTGAGGCCACCCTTGAGAAACAAATGAGCCATCCGATCGACGCCCTGGACGTGCGGATCCTCGACCTGCTGCAGCGCGACGCCACCGTGCCGATCGCCGAGATCGCCGAGGCGGTGGCCTCGTCGCGCACCGTGGTCTGGCGACGCATCCAGAAGCTGGTCGACGCCGGCGTGATCCGCGAGCGCGTCGCCGTCCTCGACCACCGCAAGGTCGGGCTCGGCGTGATGGTGATCGCGCACGTCAAGATGGCGCGCCACGGCCGCGACGTGCTGCCGAAATTCCTCGACGCGGTGCGCCTGTTCCCGCAGGTGATCGAGTGCCACACGCTGATGGGCGACGTCGACTTCCTGCTCAAGATCCTGGTCGCCAGCGTCGACGATTACGAACAGTTCTTCTGGCAGAAGCTGTCGAAGGTCGACGGCGTGCAGGAGATCAGTTCGTCGATCTCGATGAGCCAGACCATCAACACCACACGCCTGCCGCTGCAGGCGCGCCGCCGCTGAACCGGCGCGCCGGCCCGGCGGCGGCAGCGTGCCGACCAGCGGTAGGGCCGCGATGATTTGTCTACAGGGTTTTTCCCGCCGGAGACGCTACAGTGCGCAGGCATACCAATATCGACGGAGCGGCAATGGATCGCCCGATTCACAGCCGCCGCAGGGGCTCCTGCGCGGCACTGATCATCGCCGTGGGGCTGCTGGGCGCGCCGTCGGCTGCGCACGCGCAGGCGGGGAGCCTGCCGGCCACCGCCCAGGACCTGACCCTGCTGTCGCTCGAGGAACTGATGGGCATCGAGGTGACCTCGGTGTCCAAGCGCGCCGAGCCGCTGTCGGATGCGGCCGCCGCGGTGGCGGTGGTCACCGGCGATGAGATCCGCCGCGCCGGCGCGCGCAACCTCGCCGAGGCCCTGCGGCTGATTCCCGGCCTGGAAGTGGCCGCCACCAGCGCGCAGGGCTACGCGATCAGCGCGCGCGGCTTCAACAGCACCTCGAGCGACAAACTCGAAGTGCTGCTCGACGGGCGCAGCGTCTACACACCGCTGTTTTCCGGCGTGTTCTGGGACAGTCTGCGCACCTACCTGCCGGACATCGAGCGCATCGAGGTGATCCGTGGCCCCGGCGCCGCGCTCTGGGGCGCCAACGCGGTCAACGGCGTGATCAATATCGTCACCAAGCCGGCAAGCGAAACCCTGGGCACCCAGGTCAACCTCGCCGCCGGCACGCAGGAGCGTGGCTACGCGGCCGTGCGCACCGGCAGCCGGCTGGGGGACGCGTCGGCGATCCGCATTTACGGTCTGGGCCGCGAAATCGACCGCAGCGAGCGCGCCGACGGCCGCGAAGCGGTGGACGGCGCACGCTTCGGTCAGTTCGGCGTGCGCAGCGACAGCGGCTGGGGCGACGACCGCACCCTGACCCTGTCCGGCGACTTCTATGACGGCACCCAGCGCGCCAACGATGCCGCCGCTAGCACGGAAGTGGACTACGACGTGCAGGGCGCCAACCTGCTCGCGCGCTGGGTCGACCGCAACCTGGCCGGCGGCACGCTGTCGCTGCAGGCGAGCTACGACCACAGCGACCGGCGCCAGCCGACCGTGTTCGCGGAAACGCGCGACACCGTCGACCTGCAGGCGCAGCACGCGCGCGCCGCCGGCGCGCGGCATTACTGGGTCTACGGCCTGGGCTACCGGCACTCGCAGGACCGCACCGGCGAAGCGCCGGACTACGCGGTGATCTGGGATCCGGCGCAGCGCACACTGCAGACTTGGAGCGCGTTCGTGCAGGATCAGATCCGCGTCGGCGGCGATGCCGGCACGCTGACCCTGGGCAGCAAGTTCGAGTACAACGATTTCACCGGCTTCGAGTTCCAGCCCAATGCGCGCCTGGGCTGGCGCTGGTCGCCGGCGCTGTTCACCTGGGCGTCGCTGTCGCGCGCGGTGCGCACGCCCAACCGGCTGGATTCCGACCTCGCGGTGTTCTGCCCGCCGCCGGACGGCTTTCCGCCCGCCTGCGGCCCCGGCGTGTTCAGGATCGGCAACCCGGATCTCGAGTCCGAGAAGCTGCACGCGCTCGAAGGCGGCTTGCGCGCACAGCTCGCCGAGCACCTGTCGCTGGATCTGGTACTGTTCTACAACCGCTACAGCGACCTGCGCAGCACCGAACGCGACGTGCCGTTCTTCGGCAGTTTCGCCAACCGGCTCCGGGGCGAGGGCTACGGCGCCGAAACCACGCTGGCGTGGCAGGTCGCGCGCAGCCTGAGCCTGCAGGCGAGCTACGCCTGGCTGCAGCTCGATCTCGAAACCCAGCGCAGCAGCTCCGACAACACCAGCGTGTCGACCGTCGAGGGTTCCAGTCCGCGTCACCGGGCCTGGCTGCGGGCCGCATGGCAGCCGGCACCGGCCTGGAGCGTCGACGGTTTCCTGCGCTACGTCGGCGCACTCGACAACTACGATGTGCCGGCATACACCGAACTCACTCTGCGCACCGCCTGGCACCCACTGCCGCAGCTGGAGCTGGCCATTGTCGGCAGCCACCTGCTCGACGATCGCCACGCCGAATGGAACAGCGGACCGACCCGCGCCGAGGTCGAACGCGCGGTGCTGTTCGAGCTCAGCTGGCGGTGGCAGTGATGGCCCGGCTGGCGTGCCGGCGCACGCAGCTGCTCGCCTGCGCGCTGCTGCTGGCCGCGGCGCCGACGCCGGCCGCCGAGCCGCTGGAGCTGCGGGTCAAGGCGGCCTTCGTCTTCAACCTGGCGCGCTTTGCCAGCTGGCCGCCCGAGCGCCTGCCCCAACCCGCCAGCGCGATTGATCTGTGCGTGCTCGACGACCCGGCGTTCCTCGCCGCGGCCCGCGAGACCATTGATGGCAAGACCATCGGCAGCCACCCGATGCGGGTGCGCAGCGTCGGCTCCACCGCGGAGCTGCCGCAGTGCCATGTGGTCTACGTCGGCACCGATCGCGATGCGGGACCGGCGCTGGCGGCGGCCGCCGGCCATGGCGTGCTCACCGTGCACAACGACGCGGCACCCAGCCGCGACGGTGTGGTCCGCTTCTTCATCGAAGACCGCCGCGTCCGCTTCGAGATCAACGCCGCTGCCGCCGCGCGCGAACAGCTGCAGCTGAGTTCCAAACTGCTCAGCCTGGCGAGGGTGGTGTCCTTGTGATCGGCTGGCTGCGCGCCCTGCCCGGCCGCCTGCGCGATGTCCCGATCCGGCGCAAGCTGACGGTGGTGATGCTCGCGTCCACCGCGGTCGCGCTGCTGGTGTCCGGCACCGCGCTGATCGGCTACGCCTGGGCGGCGGCGCGCGCCGCCGCGCGTGCCGATCTCGAATCCGTGTCGCACATTGCTGCGGACAGCACCACCGCCGCACTGGCATTCCGCGACGCCGCCGCCGCCGGCGAGTTGCTGTCGGCGCTCAACGCCAAGCCCGACATCGAGATGGCCTGCCTCTACGCCGCCGAGGACGGCGAGCCGCCGATCCTGTTCGCCGGCCACGTTCCAGGCCGCGCGCAGCCCTGCCCGGCGCAGCCCGGCGCCGCGGGCGTGCGCGAGCAACTCGGCCGCCTCGAAGCGATCCGCGCGGTGCAGCAGGGCGGAGACCGCATCGGCTGGCTGCTGGTGGTGCAGAATCTGGCGCCCCTGCAGCGCAACCTGTCGGTGCAGATCACGATCACGCTGGCGATTCTCGCCGCCAGCTTCCTCGTCAGCCTGTCCATCGCCTGGGCGATGCAGCCCGCGCTCGCCGGCCCGATCCTCGGGCTGGCCGCGGTGGCGCGGCGGGTGTCCGAATCGCGCGACTACAGCTTGCGCGCGCGCAAGTATGGTGACGACGAAGTCGGCCACCTGGTTGACGACTTCAACCTGATGCTGGAACAGATCGCGCACCGCGACCGCGAGCTCGGTCATGCGCGCGATGCGTTGGCAGAACAGGTCGCGGACAAGTCACGCGCCAACCTGGAACTGCGCGAGGCGCTGCTGCGGCTGCAGGAGACGCAGGCGCAGCTGGTGCAGAGCGAGCGCCTGGCCTCGCTGGGCGGCCTGGTCGCCGGCGTCGCGCACGAGATCAACACTCCGGTGGGCGTCGGCGTCACCGCGGCGTCGACGCTCGAGGACCGCACGCGCGAAATCGAGCACATGTACCAGCAGCAGCTGCTGCGCCGCTCGGATCTGGAGCGCTTCGTCACCGTTGCACGCGAGTCCTCGCAGATCATCCTGCGCAACCTGCAGCGCGCCGCGGATCTGATCCACAGCTTCAAGCAGGTCGCGGTGGACCAGTCCAGCGGCGAGCGACGGCGCTTTCATGTCAAGGGCTACATCGAGGAAGTGCTGCTCAGCCTGGCGCCGAAGACCAAGAAATCCGGCCACTCGGTGCAGGTCGAGTGCCCGGACGATCTGGAGCTCGACAGCTATCCCGGCGCGTTCGCGCAGATCCTGACCAACTTTGTCAGCAACTCGCTGCTGCACGGGTACCCCGACCCGGCGCTGCGCGGCACGATCCGCATCCAGGTCCACCGTGACGGCGACCACGTGGTGCTGCGCTACAGCGACGACGGCGCCGGCATCGCCGAGGAACATCTCAAGCGCATCTACGATCCCTTCTTCACCACCAAACGCGGCGCCGGCGGCAGCGGTCTGGGGCTGCACATCGTCTACAACCTCGTGCACCAGCTGCTCGGCGGCACGATCGACGCCCGCAGCGCACCCGGACGCGGCACCGAGTTCACCGTGCGCTTTCCTGCCGCGCCCCGGAGTCCATCGTCATGACCCACGAACCCACCCTCAGTTACGCCGCCGAGAGCGGCAGCGAAGCCACAGCCCCCGAGGAGCGCTGGACCGTGCTCGTCGTCGACGACGAATCCGAGATCCACCTCGTCACCACGCTGGCGCTGGAAGGCATGCGCTTCCGCAACCAGGGACTGCGCTTCCTGCACGCGTACTCCGCGGTACAGGCCAAGGAAATGCTGCAGGCCCATCCGGAGGTTGCCCTGGTGCTGCTGGACGTGGTGATGGAGACCGAAACCGCCGGACTCGAGGTGGTCGAGTTTGTCCGCAACACGCTCAAGGACACTTTCATCCGCATCATCCTGCGCACCGGCCAGCCGGGCCAGGCGCCCGAGCTGCAGGTCATCACCCGCTACGACATCAACGACTACCGCCACAAGACCGAGCTGACGCGCGAGCGGCTGTTCACGACGGTGTATACGGCGTTGTCGACCTACCGCGACCTGATCGCGCTCGACGCCAACCGCCGCGGACTGGAGAAGGTGATCCACGCCACCGCCGATCTGTTCGAGGCCGACTCCTTCGAGCAGATGGCGCAGGGCGTGCTGGAACAGCTGATCGCACTGCTGTTCCTGCGCCGCGATGCGCTGGTCCTGCACGCCGCCGGGGTCGCCGCGACCGGTCCCGGCAGCCAGCTTGAAATCGTCGCCGGCACCGGCCAGTACGCCGGACTGGTCGGGCAGGTCGCCAATCAGGCGCTGCCGCCGGCGATCCTCGATCGCATCGGTCGCGCGCGTGCGCTGCGCACGCCGCTGTTCGGTCACGACTACTTCGTGCGGCACGACGTCGACGGCCCGGCGGGCGAATGGGTGTTCTACGTCGCCGCCGACCAGCCGCTGGGCGAGCCGGACCGTGAGCTGATCGAGCTGTTCTGCCGCAACGTGGCGCACGCGCGCCGTCATCTGCTGTTGCGCAAACGCGCTGAATCGATACATTGAATCCATGATTGCCAGCAGCGAACAGCTCAAGTTCAGCGACGAGTCGCCACACGCCGGCGCGGCGCCGCCGTGGGACGTGCTGGTGGTCGACGACGACCCCGAGGTGCACGCGGTCACGCGCCTGGCGCTGGACCGCTGCGTCTACGAGGGTCGCGGCGTGCGCATCCTCAGCGCGCACAGCGCCGCCGAGGGCCGCGAACGGATCGCCGAACACCCCGACATCGCGCTGATTCTGCTGGACGTGGTGATGGAAACCAGCAGCGCCGGCCTGGAACTCGCTCAGCACGTACGCGAGACGCTGGGCAACCGGCGCGTCCGCATCGTGCTGCGCACCGGCCAGCCGGGCGAGGCGCCGGCCACCGAGATCGTCGCCCGCTACGAGATCGACGACTACCGCACCAAGACCGAGCTGACCTTCGAGCGGCTGCAGATTATCGTCATCACCGCGCTGCGCAGCTTTACGCTGCTGCAGTCGCTGGCGCAGCGCGAAGCCGAGCTCCAGCAGCGCAACGAGCAGCTGGCCCGCTTCCTCGAGCTCGCCTCATTCGACCTGCACGAGCCGCTGCACACGATCGCGGCCGACGCGCTGCTGCTGCGCCAGTCGCTCGCCGACGCGCTCGACGCCGACAGCGAGCGGCGTCTGAGCGGCATCTGCGCGGCGGCGCGCCGCAGCTGCCAGGCGCTCGACAACCTGCTCGAATACGCGCGGCTGGGGCAGGATCTCGGCCCGCCGCGGCGGGTCGCGCTGGCGGGCATCGTGCACGACGCCCGGCTGCGCCTGCAGCCGCTGCTGGACGAGCGCCACGCGATCGTCACCGCCAGCCCGCTGCCGACGGTGATGGGGCATCCGGAGCTGCTGCAGCTGCTGTTCCAGCACCTGATCGAAAACGCGGTCAAGTACCAGCCCGGCAACGCGCCCCGGGTCGCGATCACGGCGCACGTCGACGCCACGCACTGGGAAATCCGCGTCGCCGACCAGGGCATCGGCATCGAGGCGCAGCACCTCGAGCGCATCTTCGAGCCGTTCCAGCGCCTGCATCCACTCAATCGCTATCCCGGTGCCGGGCTGGGGCTGGCGATCGCGCGCCGCGCCGCCGAGCTCGACAACGGCAGCCTCACCGCCGAATCCGAGCTCGGCGTGGGCACGCAGCTCGTGCTGCGACTGCCGCGGCTGCCTCACCCCTGAGCGCACAAGGCGCAGCGCCCGTGAAACAATAGCGCCGGTGGTGAACACCGGCGCATTGGCGCCAGGAGGACGCATCATGCAGCCCCAGCAGATCCCGGCCGAGCGGCCGGTGTCCTACTCCGCGGTGCGCGAGCAGGTCTACATGGTGTTTCCCAACGACCTGAACTCCAACAACACCGTGTTCGGCGGCCTGATCATGGCGCAGATGGACCGCTTTGCCGCGGTCGCCGCCGACCGCCATGCCGGCGGCGTCTGCGTCACCGCCAGCGTCGACGCCGTGCATTTCGTCGCCCCGGCCAAGGGCGGCGACGTGCTGATTTTCAACGTCGCCGTCAACCGGGCCTGGCATACGTCGATGGAAGTCGGCTGCAAGGTCGAAGCCGAGGCGATCGGCGGCGGCAACCGCCGCCACATCCTCTCGGCCTACCTGACTTTCGTCGCGGTCGGGCCCGACAACAGCCCGCGCGCAGTGCCGCAGGTGCGGCCGGAGACGCAGGCCGAGCACCACCGCTACGAGGAGGCGCAGATGCGCCGCGAGCTGCGGCTGCGCCACGCCGACGAACTCCGCGCGCTGCGCGCCGGGCGCAACACCATCTAGCGCCCGTTAGTGCTCGGTCGGTCGATCCGGCTGCGCGTCCGGATGCGCGCGCTGGAAGGCCGGCAGCGTCGCACAGTGGCGGGCCACTGCCGCCAGCCGCGGATAGCGCGACGCCTCGCAGCCGAAGCGCTCCGCGGCATAGATCTGCGGCACCAGCACGCAGTCGGCCCAGCCCGGCGTGTCGCCGAACACGAACGGCGTCGGCGCCGCACCGCGCAACTCGTCCTCGAGCGCCACCAGGCCGCGCGTGACCCAGTGCCGCAGCCAGGCGCTGCTGGCCGCCTCGCCGACCTGCAACTGCTCGGTGAGATAGCGCAGCACCGAGGTGTTCTGCAACGGCTGGATATCGGCGACCACGCTCAGGCAGAACGCACGCACGCGGGCCTGCAGCCGCGGATCGGCCGGCACCAGCGCCGGCTGCGGATACTGCGCTTCCAGGTACTCGAGAATCGCCTGGGACTGGTTGAGGCGGAAGTCGCCGTCGACCAGCAGCGGCACGCGCGCCTGCGGATTGAGGCGGCGGTACGCCTCGGCGTACTGCTCGCCGCCGTCGCGCAGCAGATGCACCGGCATGATCTCGTAGGCCAGGCCCTTGAGATTGAGCGCGATGCGCACCCGGTAGCTCGCCGACGAGCGCCAGTAGGAATACAGCTTCAACATGCGCTCACCCCCGGCTGCGCGCCACCACCTGCTCGATGGCGCCGAAGATCGATTGGCCCTGCGCGTCGAGCATCTCGATGCGCACCTGGTCGCCGTAGCGCAGAAACGGTGTCTTCGGCTGGCCGTGCTCGATGGTCTCGATCATGCGGACTTCGGCCAGGCACGAGTAGCCGACCCCGCCCGCGTTCACCGGCCGGCCCGGTCCGCCGTCGGCGCCGCGATTGGACACGGTGCCGGAGCCGATGATCGTGCCCGCCGCCAGCGGTCGGGTCCGCGCCGCATGCGCGATCAAGGTCGGGAAGTCGAAGGTCATGTCGGTGCCGGCATCGGGCCGGCCCAGCAGCTGGTCGTTGATGCTCGAGCGCAGCGGCAGGTGCAGGCGGCCGCCGTCCCAGGCCGCGCCCAGCGCATCGGGCGTCACCGCCACCGGCGAGAACGCCGACGACGGCTTGCTCTGGAAAAAGCCGAAGCCCTTGGCCAGCTCGGCGGGAATCAGATTGCGCAGCGACACGTCGTTGACCAGCATCAGCAGCCGGATATGCGCACCGGCGCGCGCCGCGCTCACGCCCATGGGCACGTCGTCGGTGACCACCGCAAGCTCGGCCTCCAGATCGATGCCCCAGTCCTCCGACGCCGCCTCGATCGGCCCCATCGGGTCGAGAAAGCTGTCGCTGCCGCCCTGGTAGATCAGCGGATCGGTCCAGAAGCTCGGCGGCATCTCGGCGCCGCGCGCGCGGCGCACCAGTTCGACATGGTTGACGTAGGCCGAACCGTCGGCCCACTGGTAAGCGCGCGGCAGCGGCGAGCGGCAGTCGATCGGATGGAAGTCGCGCACGTCCTCGGCGCGGCCGCCGTCTTCGAGGCGCTGGGCGAGGCGACGCAGCCGCGGCTCGACCTCGTCCCAGCGATCGAGTGCCGATTGCAGCGTCGGCGCGCTCTGGCCGACGACCACGCAGCGCGACAGGTCGCGCGACACCACGGCCAGGCAGCCATCGCGGCTGCCGTCCTTGAGGCTGGCGAGCTTCATGGCAGGAAGATGCGGATCATTCGGTGCGCCACGACTGATGGTACTCGGTCCATTCGATCGCGGCCGCCGGCGCGCCGACCTCGAGCGCGTCGCGCGCATCGATCATCACCGCGTACTCGTCGGTCGCGGACTTGCTCTGCGTCAGCATGTGCTTCAGCGCCTTGGGGTGCGGTCCGTGGGTGAAGCCGCAGGGGTGCAGCGTCATCATGCCGGGGCGGATGTTGTCGCGCGAGAAGAAATCGCCGGCGTGGTAGAACAGCACCTCGTCGTAGTCGTCGTTGTTGTGGAAGAACGGCACCTTGATCGCGCCCGCATCGGTCTCGAACGGGCGCGGCGCAAAGGTGCAGACGACGAAGCGGTCGGCGACAAACGTGGTGTGCGCCGAGGGCGGCAGGTGATAGCGGTGCGACATCAGCGGGCGGATGTCGCGCACGTTGATGCGCACCGGCATCAGCGTGCCATGCCAGCCCAGCGCATCGAGCGGGTTGTACGGATAGGTCACCGTCGACAGCTGGTTGCCGCGCTTGATGCGCACCTGCCAGTCGCGCGTCTGCGTTTGCTGGGCCTTGAACGCCGCGTCCAGCCGCGGATAGTCGAACAGCGCCGGATCAAAGATCGCGTGTTCGCCGACCAGGCCCTTGTCCGGCAGCTGATAGCTGGAGTTGGTCGCTTCGAGCAGCAGCCAGGTCGTCGGTTGCGCGCAGTCGATGCGCCACATCGTGCCGCGCGGCAGCACCACGTAGTCGCCCGCCGCCAGACCCAGATGTCCGTAGTCGCAATACAGATCGGCGCTGCCCGCGTGCAGGAACAGCAGCTCGTCGCCGTCGGCGTTGCGCACCAGCACGTCCATCGCGCGCGGACACACCCAATGCCGCAGCCGCAGGTGCGCGTTGTGCAGCACCGCCTGCGCATCCCACGGCGAGGCGCTGGTCGCGCCCAGCTTCGACAGGTCGAAGGCGCGCGGCCGCAACGGCCCCTCCCAGTGCGTCCAGCCGGTCGGCGGCCGCGGATGGATCATCTGCGTCGCCGGACCGAAGAAGCCTTCCTTGCCAAGCTCGCGCTCGACCGTGCCCGCGGGCAGATCGGCGTGCGCCTGGCGCGAGGCCTGGCCTTCAACGATCGGACGGTAAATCCATTTGCGCATCGGCGGCTCCGCGGTCCGTCTGGATATCGGCTTCAGGCTGCGGCCGCGCCCGGCTTGAGCACGCCGCGGCGGATCTGGTCGTCCTCGATGGACTCGAACAGGGCCTTGAAGTTGCCCTCGCCAAAGCCCTCGTTGCCCTTGCGCTGGATGATCTCGAAAAAGATCGGGCCGATCACCGTGCTGGTGAAGATCTGCAGCAGGATGCCTTCGACCGGCGCGCCGTCGATCAGGATCCGCAGCGCCTTGAGGCGCGCCAGCGGCTCGCCATGCCCGGGCACCCGCTGGTCGACCCGATCGTAGTAGGTGTCCGGGGTATCCATGAACTGCACGCCGCGCGCGCGCAGCGCCTCGACCGTGGCGTAGATGTCGCGCGTCGACAGCGCGATGTGCTGGATGCCCTCGCCGCGGTACTGGCGCAGGAACTCCTCGATCTGCGACTGGTCGTCGGATGACTCGTTGATCGGGATGCGGATGCGGCCGCAGGGCGAGGTCATCGCGCGCGACACCAGGCCGGTGAGCTTGCCCTCGATGTCGAAATAGCGGATCTGGCGGAAGTTGCCGATGCGCGCATAGAAGCCGGACCAGGTGTCCATGTTGCCGCGCTCGACGTTGTGGGTCAGGTGGTCGATCTCGACCAGGCCGACGCCGCGCGGCTGACGCTCGACGCCGTCGAAGAAGCGGAAATCGACGTCGTAGATCGAGTGCTCGGGGCCGTAGCGATCGACCAGGTACAGCACGCTCGAACCGATGCCGTAGACCGCCGGCAGGCGCAGTTCCATCAGGCCGGGCCGGGTGTCGAACGGCACCGCGCCCTGCGCCACCGCATGCGCATACGCTCGCGGGGCGTCCTGCACGCGCCAACCCATGGCGCAGGCGCTGGGACCATGGGCCTTGGCGAACTGCTCGAAATGCGTGTACGGCGTGCCGTTGACGAGAAAGTTGATGTCGCCCTGGCGGTACAGGGTGACGTCCTTGCTGCGGTGCTTGGCGACCGCGGTGAAGCCCATCATGTCGAACAGCTGATGCAGCGCGGCGATGCCGGCCGCGGTCGGCGCGGTGTACTCGACGAATTCGAAGCCGTCGGTGCCCAGCGGATTGCCGGCAGCGGCGGTGGTTGCGGTCTGGTTCATGGCGAACGTCTCTCCGCCCCGATCCTGCGGGGACTTTATGCCGAACGGGTGAGCAAGAACAGGTGCGTCAGGCGGCGCGGCGCGCCACGCGCGGCGGTACCGTCTCGTCGCCGGGATACAGCCGGTCCGGCTGCAGCTCGGGCAGCGGACGCAGGCGCTCGATCAGCGGCGCCAGCTCCTGCGACATCGCCGCCGCCAGCTCGTCGAGCGAGCGGATGACGAAATAGGTCTTCTGATAGGCGTCGATCATGTAGCGCGTGCGCATGCAGCGCTGCATCTCGAAGCGGACGCGCTGCGGCTCGGCGCTTTCGACCGCGTAGGGCGTCTCGCCGCCCGACGACAGGATGCCGGCGCCGTAGACGCGCAGTCCGTCGCCGCCGTCGATCAGCCCGAATTCCACCGTGTACCAGTACAGCCGCGCCGCCATCGCCAGCGCGCCGGCGTCCAGCGCCTGCAGCCCCTGCTCGCCGTAGCGCTGCACGAAGTCGGCGAAGCGGCGGTCGAACAGCATCGGCACATGACCGAAGAAGTCGTGAAAGATGTCGGGCTCGACCAGGTAGTCGAATTCCTCCGGCGTGCGCAGCCACACCGTCACCGGAAAGCGCCGCGCCGCGAGATGACGGAAGAACTGGTCGTCGGGGATGAACCCCGGCACCGCCACCAGCTGCCAGCCGCTGGCCCGCTGCAGCAGCGCGCTGACCCGCTCCAGGTCGGGAATGCGCTCGGCGCACGCGGTGCGCGCCAGCCCGGCGGCGAATTCGGCGCAGGCATAGGTCGGCACCAGCCCGGACTGTCGCGCGTACAGCCGTCGCCACAGCGCGTGATCCGCGGCGCTGTACGTCTGCCAGGACTGCTCGACGGTGAAATCGGCACGCGCGCGGCTGTAATCGCCGCGCAGCGCACTGTTGGAATTGGCGCCGTACATGGTCTCCTCCACTGACGTGGCCATGCTGTTGTCTACTGTAGCGCCGTTGCTCCGGCGTTTTACTGCGTTTCCAGCGACAAAACCGTCATCTGCGAGTGATATTCTTCGCCTATAAGACTATTTATAGTGATTTCATGCACGCCGACCTCGACCGCATCGATCTGCGCATCCTTGGCGAGCTGCAGCGTGATGGCCGGCTGCCGATGGTCGAGCTGGCCGAGCGCGTCGCGCTGTCGCCCACGGCCTGCCAGCGGCGGGTGAAGAAGCTGGAGGACGCCGGCGTGATTGAACGCTATGCCGCCGTACTCAACGCCGCGGCACTGGGTCGCCGGGTTGAAGCGTTCGTGCGCGTCAGCATCGAGCGCCAGTCGCGCGATGTCACGCTGGCCTTCGAAGACGCGATCCGCCGGCGCCCGGAAGTGCAGGCCTGCTACGTGATGACCGGGGATCTCGACTTTCTGCTGCACGTGCTGGTGCCGGACCTGCAGGCCTTCGCCGAGTTCTCGATGAAGGTCCTGATCGGCCTGCCCGGGGTCAAGGACGTGCGCTCGAGCCTGGTGCTCGAAGCGATCAAGAAGGACGCCGGCATCAGCCTGACCGGCTGACGCGCCCGCCGTGGGTTAGCGGCGCGCGAGCCGGTCCGTCGCCTGGATCAGCTGCGCCAGGATGCCCGGCTCGCTCGCCGCGTGTCCGGCGTCGCCGACGACGATGAACTCGGCTTCCGGCCACGCGCGGTGCAGGTCCCAGGCGGACTTCATCGGACAGACCACGTCGTAGCGCCCCTGGATGATGACGCCGGGAATGTGGCGGATGCGATGCACCTGCGCCAGCAGATAGTCGTCATGCTCAAAAAAGCCGCGGTTGATGAAGTAGTGACACTCGATGCGCGCGAAGGCCTCGGCGAAGCGGTCCTCACCAAAGCGTGCGGCCATGTCCAGGCTCGGAAACAGCTTGCTGGTCGAACCCTCCCAGACGCTCCAGGCCTTTG
>JBFHQK010000032.1:0-17003 GCA_041592255.1 Fontimonas sp. | reverse complement strand
GCGCGCGGCGCGCGTGATTCTGGCTGATGACCACAGGGTCGTCAGTGACGGTCTGCGCAAGCTGCTGCAGCCCGAGTACGCCGTCATCGCGACGGTGGGCGATGGCGAGGCCTTGTTGAGCGCCGCGCGCGCACTGCGACCGGAGGCTGCGGTGGTCGATATCTCGATGCCGCTGCTCAGCGGCATCGACGCTATCCGCACGCTCACCCAGGAAATGCCCGAGCTTCGGGTGGTGTGCCTGACGATGCATGCGGATCGCGCGTTTCTCAGCGAGGTGTTCGCGGCGGGTGCCGTGGGGTTCGTCGTCAAGCACGGGGTCTGCGAAGAGCTGCGACACGCACTGCGGGCCGCGCTGCGGGGCGGGCGCTACGTGTCGCCGTTGCTCGGCGGTCGCGGCGCAACGCGCGCGCCTGCACGCCCGTCGGATCCGCCGCCCGGCGGACGCTTCGAACTCAGCGAGCGCCAGCGACAGGTTCTGAAGCTCATTGCCGAGGGGTACACGATCAAGGAGATCGCGCGGCTGCTCACGCTCTCGCCGAAGACGGTCGAGTTCCACAAATACCGGCTTCTGGCGCAGCTCGGGTACGACTCGACTGCGCAGCTGGTGCAGTTTGCGCTGCGTCATGGACTGGTAGCGTGATGCGAAGCGCCGCGATGCGCGGGCGCGGCAGCCGGTGCGTTCGACCGCTGCGCATCGACGCGGCGCGGCTGGCCTGGCGGCGGGGCGGCAAGCCCCCCGCAGGACCGCGTGTATGACCGACGAGGCAGCACGCGTCATCATTGCTGACGATCACATGATCGTCAGCGAAGCGGTGCGCAGTCTGCTGCAGCCGGAATACACGGTGGTCGCGGCGGTTGCCGATGGCCGGGCGTTGTTGCGAGCCGCGCGGGAACTGCGACCGCAAGCGGCGATCGTCGACATCGCGATGCCGCTGCTCAATGGCATCGATGCGATCCGCGTGCTGGCGCAGGAGCAGCCGCAGTTGCGCACGGTATGCCTGACCATGCATGCGGACCGCGCCTATCTGCAGGAGGCGTTTGCGGCCGGCGCCAGCGGCTATGTGGTCAAGCACGGTGCGGGTGACGAGTTGCGCACGGCGCTGCGCACGGTGCTTTCGGGCGGTGAGTACGTCTCGCCGCCCCTGGGTATCGGACAGGCGCTGCGCGAGCCGGCGCCGGAGGTCTCCCCACCCGGGGTCAGCGGATTTGCGCTGACCCAGCGGCAGCGGCAGGTGCTGCAGCTGGTGGCCGAGGGCTACACCGTCAAGCAGATCGCCCGTCTGCTCAAGCTGTCGCCGAAAACGGTTGAATCGCACAAGTACCGCCTGCTGGCGTCGCTGGGCTACGACTCCACCGCGCAGCTGGTGCAGTTCGCGCTGCGCAATGGCCTGATCGCCTGACGCGGCTCGACGCCGCGGTGGCCGGGCAGGCGATCGGTATCCGGTCGGGACTTTTCCCAGTTGGCAGCGCCGTTGCGGCCGGGCATGGTGAGCTTGACGTGGTTCGGAGCCCCCCGTCCGCGTCGCCGGGGATTGAATGCCGGGACCTCCGCGCATCCCCCTTTACATTGCCCGTTCGTTACCCCCGACGAACGGGCAATGCTTCTCCGGCCACTCAAGTCGCCTCCCCAGCATCGGTCCGCGTCGCCGGGCCGTGCCTGCGCGTGCTGCGTTACGACGGTGGGTGCGCCGCCTTGAGCCGGTAGAGCAGTTCCAGCGCTTCGCGCGGCGAGAGCGCGTCGGGATCGAGCGCGTCGAGCAGTTCCAGCGCAGCCGACGGCTTGGGTGGTGGGGCAAACAGCGGCAGCTGCGCCTGCGCAGCGGCTGGCGCGGGCCGCGGCTCGCGTTCGAGTTCGGCCAGGTGCTGGCGTGCGGCGCGGATCACCGCCGGCGGCACGCCGGCAAGTGCGGCCACCTGCAGACCATAGCTGCGGTTCGCCGGCCCCGGCTTGACCCGGTGCAGGAATACCAGACGTTCGCCATCGGCACCGGCATATTCGGCGGCGTCGAGGTGGGCGTTGCCGATGCCGGGCAGCGTGTCGGCCAGCGCGGTCAGCTCGAAGTAGTGCGTCGCGAACAGGCAGAAGGCGCGGACCTGCGACGCCAGATATTCGGCCACGGCGCGCGCGAGTGACAGGCCGTCGTAGGTCGAGGTGCCGCGTCCGATCTCGTCCATCAGCACCAGGCTCTGCGCGCTGGCGTTGTGGAGGATGTTGGCGGTCTCGCTCATCTCGACCATGAAGGTCGACTGGCCTGAGGCGAGGTCGTCGGATGCGCCGATGCGCGTAAAGATGCGATCCACCGGGCCGATGCGCGCCGAGTCGGCCGGCACGAAGCAGCCGGTGTGCGCCAGCAGCACGATCAGTGCGGTCTGGCGCATGTAGGTCGACTTGCCGCCCATGTTCGGGCCGGTGATCACCAGCAGGCGCGTCGTGTCCGAAAGCACAAGGTCGTTGGGCACGAAGGGGTCGGTGAGCGTCTGCTCGACCACCGGATGGCGGCCGCCGCGGATGTCCAGGCAGGGCTCGTCGACCAGCTGCGGCCGGCAGAAATTCAACGCGCGGCTGCGATGGGCGAAGCAGGTCAGCACGTCCAGCTCCGCGAGTGCCTGCGCGGTGGCCTGCAGGCTGCGCAGCTCATCGTTGAGACGGTCGAGCAGCGCCTCGTAGAGCAGCTTCTCGCGCGCCAGCGCGCGGTCGCGTGCCGACAACACCTGATCCTCGAAGCGCTTCAGCTCCTCGGTGATGTAGCGCTCGTAATGGGTCAGGGTCTGCCGCCGCGTGTAGTCGGCGGGAATCTTGGCCGCGTGCGTCTTGCCGGCTTCGATGTAGTAGCCGTGCACGCGGTTGTAACCGACCTTGAGTGTGTCGATGCCGGTGCGCGCGCGTTCGCGTGTCTCCAGATCGCTGAGAAAGCCGTCGGCGTTCTCCGAGAGCTGGCGCAGCTCGTCAAGCGTCGCATCAAAGCCGCTGCGAAAGACGCCGCCGTCCTTGACCAGCAGCGGCGGCTCGTCGGCCAGAGCGGCCTGCAGATGCGCCGCCAGCGCGGCGTGGTCGCCCAGTTGCGTGGCCAGCGCCTGCAGCAGGGGCGCTTCGAGTCCGGACAGGGCGTCGCGGACCTGCGGCAGCTGGCGCAGGCTTGCGGTGAGCCCGGTGAGGTCGCGCGGGCGCGCGGAGCGCAGCGCGATGCGCCCCAGGATGCGTTCGAGGTCGACGATGTCCTTGAGCGCTGCGCGCAGCCGCAGTTCGCCGCTGCCGCGCTGCGGCTCGTCGTCGAGCAGGCAGCTGGTGGCGTCGTAGCGCGCATTGAGCGCGGCGCGGTCGCGCAGCGGGCGCGTGAGCCAGCGCGTGAGTGCGCGTGCGCCCCTCGCGGTGACGCAGCGGTCGAGCACGTGCAGCAAGGTGAAATCGTGGCTGTCGGACAGCGAACGATCGATTTCCAGGTTGCGCCGCGTCGTCGCATCCAGGATCAGCGACTCGCCGGGGCTCTCGACCCGCAGCGCCGTCAGATGCGGCAAGGCCGCTTTCTGCGTGTCCTGCAGGTATTGCAGCAGCGCGCCGGCAGCGGCAATCGCCGCATCGAGCCCTTCGGCGCCGAAACCGCGCAGATCGTGGGTCTGGAACTGTTGCAGCAGCAGGTGGTAGGCCGAAGCCGCATCGAAGTGCCAGACCGGCCGCGGCCGCGGTGCGAAGCCGGCGGTCGGCAGGTCGGCGTCCTCCGGGGCCAGCAGCTCGCTGGGCCGGATGCGCTGCAGCTCGCCGGGCAGATCCGCGGCCTGCGCGGTCTGCAGCACGCAGAAGCGGCCGGAGGAGAGTTCCAGCCAGGCCAGGCCATAGTGCTGGCGCACCTTGCAGACCGCCGCGAGCAGCGTCTGCGTGCGCGCGTCGAGCAAGGCGTCGTCGGTGGCCGTGCCCGGCGTGACGACGCGCGTGACCTCGCGCCTGACCGGCCCCTTCTCGGCGCCGACGTCACCGACCTGTTCGGCGATCGCCGCCGACTCGCCGGCCTTGATCAGGCGCGCCAGGTACTGCTCCAGTGCATGGTGCGGCACGCCGGCCATGATCACCGGTGCGCCGGCGGATTCGCCGCGGCTGGTGAGCGTGATGTTGAGCAGTCGCGCCGCCTTGCGGGCGTCGTCGTAGAACAGTTCGTAGAAGTCCCCCATCCGGAACAGCAGCAAGGTGTCCGGGTACCGGGACTTGATGCCCAGGTACTGCTGCATGAGCGGGGTATGGTCGCTGTACGGACTGACGGTCATTGCGCGGGGAAGGGCAGTGGGCGCGGCTATACTTGCAGCCCGGAAGAATAATTATCGCCCATTTGCATCCGACCTCGTCCCCGTGAGCGCGCCGTCTCC
Organism: Fontimonas sp.; assembly: GCA_041592255.1. Classification (GTDB taxonomy): domain Bacteria; phylum Pseudomonadota; class Gammaproteobacteria; order Nevskiales; family Nevskiaceae; genus Solimonas. The sequence goes on along the minus strand of JBFHQK010000032.1, from coordinate 12,647 downwards.
TGTCAATTGGTCGCCTGAGTCCTGGAAGGCGCGTCCGGCCGCCCAGCAGCCGAGTTATCCGGATGCCGCGGCGCTGCAGGGCGCACTGGCGCAGCTGCGCCAGCTGCCGCCGCTGGTGACCTCATGGGAGGTCGATGCGCTGCGCCAGCACCTGGCGCGCGCGCAGGCCGGTGATGGCTTCATCCTGCAGGGCGGCGACTGCGCCGAGTCCTTTGCCGACTGCCGGCCCGAGCTCATCACCAACCGGCTGAAGGTGCTGCTGCAGATGTCGCTGGTGCTGGTGCATGGGCTGCGCTCGCGCGTCGTGCGCATCGGGCGCTTTGCCGGGCAGTACGCCAAACCGCGCTCGGCCGACATCGAGACGCGCGACGGCACGGCCCTGCCCAGCTATCGCGGCGATCTGGTCAACGCCGCCGAGTTCAGCACGGCAGCGCGCACGCCGGATCCGCAGCGCCTGCTCGAAGGGCATGCGCGCTCGGCGATGACGATCAACTTCATCAGGGGGTTGATCGATGGCGGCTTTGCCGATCTGCATCACCCGGAGTACTGGGATCTCGACTGGGTGCAGCATTCACCGCTGGCCGCGGACTACCAGAAAATGGTCGACGCCCTCGGTGACTCGGTGCGTTTCATGGAGACCCTTGCCGGCCAGCCGATCGGCGAGTTTTCGCGCGTCGAGTTCTACACCTCGCACGAGGCCCTGCTGCTGAACTACGAACAGGCACAGACGCGCCAGGTGCCGCGCAAGGACGGCTGGTACAACCTTGCCACGCATTTCCCCTGGATCGGCATGCGCACCGCCGATCTGGCCGGCGCTCATGTCGAGTATTGCCGGGGGCTGCGCAACCCGATGGGCGTGAAAGTCGGGCCGGCGATGAGTGCGGAGTGGGTCGTCGAACTGTGTCGGGTGCTCAATCCACACAATGAGCCGGGGCGGCTGACGCTGATTCATCGCATGGGGGCCGAACAGATCGGCGCGCATCTGCCGCGCCTGATCGAGGCGGTGCGCGCGGCCGGCCATCGCGTGCTGTGGATCTGCGATCCGATGCACGGCAACACCATCAGCACGCCCAACGGCCTCAAGACCCGGCCCTTCGCCAAGATCCTGTCCGAGGTCGAACAGGCGTTCTCGATCCACAAGGCGTTCGGCTCGCGCCTGGGCGGCGTGCATCTGGAGCTGACCGGCGAGGACGTCACCGAATGCACCGGCGGCGCGCGCAACCTGTCGCACGAGGATCTGGAGCGCGCCTACCGCTCGACGGTCGATCCGCGCCTGAACTACGAGCAGGCGCTGGAGCTGGCGATGAAGATCGTGCGCATCGCGGACTGATCGGCGGCGCGCGGGCCGCTACGGCGCGGCCGCGGCCGCCGGGCGATGCCCCTCGTAGAGGTCGGCCAGCAGCGCGCGACCGCCCTTGCGCAGCAGCGACGCGGCATAGAGTGCGGCCAGCGCCAGCAGGCTCAGGACTTCGAGCGGGCTGGCTTCATGTGCGTGGCCTGCCGGAATCGTCGCCGCCAGATCGGCGGGTACCACCAGATTGACCAGGAGGCCGAGCAGGATTGCGCCCAGCGCGGTGCACAGTGCAAACAGCGCCGCCGGGGATTGCCCGTGCAGGCGGCGCAGCACGCCGAAGGTCGACACATTGGTTGCCGGCCCGGTCAACAGGAAGGCGATGGCCGCGCCGGGCGAGACGCCGCCGGCGATCAGGACCGCGACCAGCGGCGTGGCGCCGGCCGCACAGACATAGATCGGCATGCCGAGCAGCGCAAACGCAACGATCTCGAGCGCATCGGGCAGTTCCGTCCACAGCACTCCGTGCACGTAAGGCATCACGGCGGCAGCGAGCAACAGACCGGCAATGATCCATGCGGCGGTGTCGTCGACCAGATCGATCAGGCCGTTGCGCAGTGCGCGCGCCAGGCGGCCACGGGGCGGTGCGGGGGACGGCGCGTGGGTGCCGCAGTGCGCGCAGGCGGGCGCCGGCGCGGGCACGGACGGGAACCTGACGAAGCGGCCGAGGACCCAGGCCACGGTGAACGCGAGCGCCGCGGCGGTGAGCACGCGCAGCAGTGTGGCTTCGAGGCCGAGCAAGGGCACCGAGACCAGCAGCGCGGTCAGGCCGACCTCCGGCGTGGCAATCAGAAAAGCCAGCGCGGCAGCGATCGGCATGCCGCGGCGGACCAGCGACTGGTACAGCGGCAGCACGCCGCAGCTGCACACCGGCAGCGGCAGGCCCACCGCCATGCCGCGCAGCGCCTGCGAGGCGGTGCCGCCGCGGCCGATCCAGCGCAGCCAGCGTTCGGGCAGCTCGCCGCCGATGAAGCCGCCGGCGAGGTACGCCAGCACCAGTGCCGGCGCCGATTCCAGCCCCAGGTCCAGCAGGCGACCAAAGAATGCGCTGGCCGGGGCCTCGGGCGCATGGGCCTGCGCAATCCAGGCCAGGGCCGCCAGCGCGGCCAGATTGCCCAGCCCCTCGAACGGGGGGGGCGAGCGGTGGTGCTCGGAGGCCTCGTCCAGATGCGGCCGGCCGAAAATCACATGCAGGATCGAGCCGGCGATCAGTGCCTGGAACCAGGCCCAGCCCTGCGCACCGAGTAGGCTGCTGAGCGTGCTGCCGGACACGAAGCCGGCAATGGTGGCCGCGCACATCGACAGCAGCGCGAACCCGGGCAGCCAGAAGCCAAACACCGGAAACAGCAGCCACCACACCGCCAGGCCCACCGGTACGCTGTGAATGGCAATGCCCAGGCCCAGCGCGGCATCGCCATGGGCGTCGTGCGCCGCCGACAGGGCCGCGCCATCGCCGACGCCGTGCAGCACCAGACCGAAGATCGCAAGCCCCAGCGCCAGCAGATGGGCCTCGCGGCGTGCGCGGGTCAGCCAGTGTTCGAGCGCGGTCGGCCCGAGCAGGCCGATGAGCAGAAAAAGTGCGCACCACATCCCGCCGGCGGCGAACGCGTCAGGCAGGACGTCGAGCAGGACCAGGCCGGCGATGCTCAGCAGCACGAAGCCGTCGAGGAACGACAGCAAGGCCGGACGCCGCTGGGCGGCGACGTAGAGCAGGGGGCCGGACAGCAGGGCGACGAGGGTGGCGAACAGCAGGACCGAGGACATGCGCGGAGGGACTGGGCAATGGCGCATTATTTCACGTCGTGCCGCCGGCCGGTCCGCAATGCGCAGGCACCGGTCACGCGCGTTCACGGCACGGATCGCGACGGCCGCCGGCCCAAATGGGGCTACACTCGCGCCCGGACTGCCGCGTGAAGCGGTGCAAACCGGGGAGCGTCGGGCACTTCCATGGCGCTGAGCGCATTGTCGATCTGCGAGTATTGCGACGCCGTACACCAGCGTCGCCGTCTGCGCGCGGGTGAGGTGGCGCGCTGCGTGCGTTGCGGCGCCGAGCTGTACCGCAACCGCCGTTTCGACCTCGACACGATGCTGGCGACGACGCTGGCGAGCCTGGTGGTGTTCGTCATCGCCAACGTGCACCCGGTGATGGTGATGGAGCTGGGCGGCACGCAGTCGGATGCCACGCTGTGGGATGCGATTCTGGCGAGCTACGACGCCGGGGTCGGGCCGGTTGCCGTGGTGGCGGCGGCATGCATCTTCTTCCTGCCCTTGTCGCAGATCCTGCTGTTTTCCTACGTGCTGATTCCGTTGCGCGCCGGCCGTGTGCCGAGGGGCTTTGTCGCGGCGATGCACGCGCTGCGCCACACCCGGCCCTGGAGCATGGTCGAGGTGTTCATGGTCGGGGTGCTGGTGTCGGCGGTGAAGTTGGCCGCTGATGCGCAGATCACGCCAGGCATCGGCCTGTGGGGATTTGCGCTGCTGACCATCCTGCTGACGCTGCTGTCGACATTCGATCTGCATGAACTGTGGGATCTGGCCTCGGAGCCAGCGGCATGAATGCGGTGCCCACCGCGCGCTCTCTGGGGCTGCTCGGCTGCCACGCCTGCGGCGGGGTGTACCGGATGCAGCCGGATGCCGGCGCCGATGCGTATTGCAGGCGCTGTCACACGCGGCTGCGTCTGCGCAAGGCCGACAGCCTCGCGCGCAGCTGGGCGTTCCTGATTGCGGCTGCGATCCTGTACCTGCCAGCGAACCTGATCCCGATCATGAAGACCTCGACCCTACTCGAGGCGCGCGCGGACACGATTCTCAGCGGTGTGGCGGCCCTGTGGCGCGCCGGCTCGCCGGAGATCGCCGTGATTGTCTTCGTTGCCAGCATCGTGGTGCCGATCGTCAAGATCGCGGCGCTGGCGCTGCTGCTGTGGACCGCGCAGCGTGGCACCTCCTGGCGGCGCGCGGAGCGGGCCCGGCTTTATCGCGCGATCGAGTTTGTCGGGTATTGGTCGATGCTCGACGTCTTCGTGGTGGCGCTGCTCGTCGCGCTGGTGCATTTCCGCAGCTTTGCCGACGTGCAGCCGGGCGGTGGCGCGGTCGCATTTGCCGCCGTGGTGGTCTTGACGATGATCGCTTCAAAAAGCTTTGATCCGCGCCTGATCTGGGATCCCCCGGCCGCCAAGCCTGCACCATGACCGACTCCGAAGTGCCATCGCCACACCCGTGGGATCCCGCCGGCTTGCCTCCGCCGGACGTGCGGCCGCCGCAGCGCTGGACCCCGTCACTGGTCTGGCTGGTGCCGATCGTCGCGGCGGCGATTGGCATCGCACTGCTGATCCGCGCGGCCTTGTCGGCCGGCACGATGATCGCGATCAGCTTCGCCTCGGCCGAGGGGCTGCAGGCGGGCATGACCGAGGTGCGCTACAAGGATGTCGTCGTCGGCATGGTCAAGGCGATTTCGCTCGACGAGAACCTGCAGCGCGTCATCGTTGCGGTGGAGCTGGACCGCAGCGCCAGCCGACTGGCGATGGCGGACACGCGCTTCTGGGTGGTGCGCCCGCGCATCGATACCGGCGGCATCTCGGGACTGGGAACCCTGGTGTCCGGCGTCTACATCAGCCTCGATGTCGGCCAGTCGACCGAAGGCCGGCGCGAGTTCGTCGGGCTCGATACCGCACCGGCGGTCACCAGCGATCAGCAGGGGACCAGCTATGTGTTGCGCAGTACCCGGCTCGGTTCGCTGGGCATCGGTTCGCCGGTCTATTACCGGCAGATTCCGGTAGGCCGGGTCGGCGCCTATGAACTCAATCCCGACGGCCGCGGCGTGACGCTGCGCGTGTTCGTGCAGGCGCCCTACGACCGCTTCGTGACACCGGACACGCGATTCTGGAATGCCAGCGGCATCGACCTCGCGTTGGGCGCCGGCGGTCTGCAGGTGAACACCGAGGCGCTGGCGACGGTGCTGGTCGGTGGTGTGTCCTTCACCACGCCCAGCGACGGCGAGCCGGCGGCGGCCGACGCCGAGTTCTGGCTGCACGACGATCGGGCGTCGGCCCTGCGCCCGCCATCGGGGCGTGCCGTGCGGGTGCGCATGCGCTTCAACGAATCGCTGCGCGGCCTCAACGTCGGCGCGCTGGTTGACTTTCGCGGCGTCGAGTTCGGCACCGTCGAGGCGATTGAACTCGATTACGACGAGCGTCGGCGGCAGTTTGTCGGAGAGGTGGTCGCACGCGTGTATCCGCTGCGCCTGGGGCTGGCCTACGAACGTCTGCGCGAGGCGCCCGGCACCGGAGAGCGCAGCGATCGCGAGCTGATCACGAGGCTGGTCGAAGACGGTCTGCGGGCGCAGCTGCGCAGCGGCAACCTGCTCACCGGCCAGCTGTTCGTCGCACTCGATCTGATGTCGCCGGCCCGCCGGGCGGCCCGGGTGTCGGTGGCGGCCGATGGCACGGTCGCGATTCCCACCGAGCCGGGTGGGATGGCGCAGCTGCAGTCGCAGATCGCCAAGGTGGTCGGGCAGTTGAGCGAAGTTCCGTTTGCCGAGCTGGGGCGGAATCTGCGCGACGCGATCCAGAGTGCCGACGCCCTGCTCAGACGGCTCGAAGGCGAGCTGGCGCCGGAGGCGGCCAAGACACTGGTGGAGGCGCAGCGCGCGCTGGACGCGGCGAACCGCGCCTTGCTGGCGGGCGACTCCGGCCTGCAGCAGGACCTGCGTCAGACGCTGCAGGAGATGGAGCGCGCCGGGCGCTCGTTGCGGGTGCTGGGCGACTATCTGCAGCGCCATCCGGAAGCGCTGCTGCGCGGCAAGCGCGTGGCGGACGAGCCGGCGGCGCCGGCGCTGGAGGAAGCTCAATGAGGTGGCTCGATGCCCGTCGTACGGTGGCCGTCACCGTGCTGGTTGCGGCGCTTGCCGGCTGCGGCACGACGCCGGCAACCCGTTTCTACACCCTGCTGCGTCCGGCTGACGCCGCGCCCGCGACCGAGGCCGACACGGCATCGCCTGCGTTCGCCATCGACGTCCTGCCGGTGGCCGTTCCGGAGCAGGTCGATGTGCCGCAGCTGGTGCTGCGCCGCGGCAGCGGCGAGCTGAGCCTGGTCGAGACGCGGCAGTGGGCGGCGCCGCTGGGCCGCGAACTGCGCGCGGCGCTCTCCGACCGCCTGCGGCGGACGCTGGCGGTGGCGGATGTGCACCGGATTACGGCGGTCGCCGGCATGCCGGTCTGGCGGGTCAAGGTTGATATCGCCCGCTTCGACTCGGCGCTGGGACGCTATGCGCTGCTGGATGCGGCGTGGAGCATCGGCGACGACCGCGGCCCGGTGCGGATCGCCTGTGCGACGCGCGCCATCGAGCCGGCCGCCGGCGACTACGAGGCCCTGGTGGCGGCGCACCAGCGCGCGGTGCTGCGTCTTGCCGACCAGATCGCCGTCGGGGTGGGGCTGCTGCAGAGCGGTGCGGCGGCGCGCTGCCCCGGCTGAGCCGCTTAGTCCGCCGCCGGCGGTCGCGGCGCGCGGGCCGCGCGGTAGTGGGCCGCGGCGATGCTGTGATCGGCGCGCAGTTCAAGGCAGACGTCGGCCAGCGGCGGCAGCGCCGTCAGTGCGTGGCGGCTGAGGCGCTCGAAATGCTGGATGAAGCGCCGTAGCGCGGCGCGATTCATCGCCGCCGGTGCGTTGTGGCCGGCGGCGCCGGCCAGTTGCGTTTCCTGTTGCTGACGCCACGCGAACACGCGTTCGAAATCCGGCGTGCGCAGGAAGATCAGGCAGTCGAGCGGTCCGAACAGCTGCGGATAGTCCCGTTCCAGGCGGTTGTTGACCCAGGTGCGCCAGCGACCGTCGGCGTCCTCGTCCTGCTCCAGCGCGTTGACCGGCAGCTGCAGCTCGGTGCGGGTCTGGGCCGGCGTCCCTACGCACCAGCCCTCGAACAGCACGACATCGACCGGTCCGGGCTGCAGGGGCCAGGCGGCCTGCGGCGCGGGTTCGTCGGCGAGCTTGTCGAAGCGCGGCAAGGCCAGCACCTGGCCGGGCGCCAGCGTGCGCAGTCGTTGCAGCAGCGCAACGCCCAGTGCCAGATCATGGGTGCCGGGGACGCCGCGCGTGATCAGCAGCGGATGGACCTGTTCGGCGAGCCGCCGGCGCGCGCTGCGGCTGAGGTAGAGGTCGTCGATCGACAGCACCGCGGCGTGCAGCCCCAGAACGCCAAGCAGACGCTGCAGCAGCGCGGCGAGCGTGCTCTTGCCGCTGCCCTGCGCGCCGTTGATGCCCACGATCAGGCAGGTCCCCTGCGCCTGCCGCCGTTGCGCGATCCACTGTGCCAGCGGCCACAGATGCGCGTGTCCGGCGTGCGCGAAGCTGGCCGGCAGCCCCTGCTCCTGACAGAAGCGGTCGAGCTGATCGGTGACCTTCGATGTGCACGCGGACTCAGGATTCGTCACACTTCGCATTCTGACTGACGCGATGGCATTGCGTCGGATTCCATTTCCTTGATTCCAGGCGCGGCCTAACGGTGAGCTCCATGTCAACATCCTCATCCGGCGCTCCTGCCGATTTCCGTTCACTCGGCTTGCCCGAATCGATCCTCGCGGCGCTGAGCGCCGTGGGTTACGAGGCGCCGTCGCCGATCCAGGCGGCGACGATCCCGCCGCTGCTCGAGGGCCGCGACGTGCTCGGTCAGGCGCAGACCGGTACCGGCAAGACCGCAGCCTTCGCGCTGCCGCTGCTGGCGCGTATCGACCTGCGCCAGGCGGGTCCGCAGGCGCTGGTTCTGGCGCCGACGCGCGAGCTGGCGATTCAGGTCGCCGAGGCGTTTCAGCGCTATGCGGCGCAGATGCCGGGCTTTCATGTGCTGCCGGTCTATGGCGGCCAGAGCTATGAGCCGCAGTTGCGCGGGCTGCGGCGCGGGGTGCATGTGGTGGTCGGCACGCCCGGCCGCGTCGTCGATCACCTCAAGCGCGGCACGCTCAGGCTCGACGGCTTGCGCCATCTGGTGCTCGACGAAGCCGACGAGATGCTGCGCATGGGCTTTGTCGAGGATATCGAGTGGATCCTCAGCCAGGCCCCGGCGGAGCGCCAGATCGCACTGTTCTCGGCGACCATGCCCGCGCCGATCCGCCGTATTGCGCAGACCCATCTGCGCTCGCCGGCCGAGATCACGATCAAGGCCAAGACCACGACCGCGGCCAATATCCGCCAGCGCTACTGGCTGGTTTCGGGCATGCACAAGCTGGATGCGCTGACCCGCATTCTCGAGGCCGAGCCCTTCGACGCGATGATCGTGTTCGCCCGCACCAAGCTGGCCACCGAAGAGCTGGCGAACAAGCTGCAGGCGCGCGGATTCGACGCCGCCGCGCTCAACGGCGATGTCCAGCAGGCGCAGCGTGAGCGTCTGGTGAGCAAGCTCAAGGACGGTTCGCTCGACATTCTCGTCGCCACCGACGTCGCCGCGCGCGGCCTGGATGTTGAGCGCATCAGTCACGTCGTCAACTACGACGTGCCGACGGATACCGAGTCCTACGTGCATCGCATCGGCCGCACCGGCCGCGCCGGCCGCAGCGGCGAGGCGATCCTGTTCATCGCGCCGCGCGAGCGTCATCTGCTGCGGACGATTGAGCGCGCGACGCGGCAGCCGATCGAGGCGATGGCCGTCCCCAGCGCCGACATTGTCAATGTGCAGCGCGTGGCGCGCTTCAAGGAGCGCATCGACCAGGCGCTTGCGGCGCCGGCGTCGCGCACGGCGGTGATGCAGTTCCAGGCGCTGATCGGCCAGTACGCGCAGGAGCGCGGAACATCACTGCTGGATATCGCGGCGGCCCTGGCCAGCATCAATCAGGGCGCCGAGCCACTGCTGCTCGAAGAGGGCGCGCCGATGGCCGGCACCGGCGGGGTGTCGCCGCGGACCGAGCGCGCGGAGGCTAGGCCGGCCCGTTCGCGGCCGCCGCTGCGTGCGGACGCCGACACGCTGGCCGGCGCGCCGCCGCCGCCGCGTCGCGAGCCTCCGCGTGCGCCCAAGGCGAAGGCCGACGACGAGATGGAAACCTACCGGGTGGAGGTCGGCCGCGAGCACGGCGTGAAGCCGGGCAACCTGGTGGGTGCGATCGCCAACGAGGCCGGGCTCGACAGCGAATTCATCGGCCGCATCGAGATCCTCGCCGACCACAGCCTCGTTGATCTGCCGCAGGGGATGCCCAAGGCGATCTTCCGCGATCTGCAGAAGACCTGGGTCGCCGGCCGCCAGCTGCGCATCAGCCGGGTGGGCGACGCCGCCGCGCCGGCGGCAAAGCCGCAGCGTCACACGCCGGTCAAGCCGAAACACGCGAAGCCCGCGGACCGCGCGGGCAAACCGCGCCGGATGAAGTAAGCGTCGGCAGCCGCTCGCCCGCGCCGGGACCGGCGCGGGCCGTGGCCGTGTCTCAGTCGGAGATGATGATCTCGACGCGCCGGTTCTGCTGCCGGCCTGCCGCAGTTTCGTTGCTGGCGATCGGATAGCCTTCACCCTTGCCCTGGGCGACGATGCGGATCGGGCTGATGCCGCGGGTGACGAGGTAGGTTCTGACGCTGTCGGCGCGGCGCTGGGAGAGTTCCAGGTTGTAGCTTTCGCTGCCAGCGCTGTCGGTGTGTCCTTCGATCACCGCGGTGCGCTCCGGGTAGCGCTCCAGGAATCCGACCAGCCGGTCGAGACTGTTTCTTGCGCCGGTCTGCAGTTCGGCCTTGCCGGTGGCAAACAGCACGTCACCCAGCGTCATCACCAAGCCACGATCGGTCGGCCGGGCATTGAGCTCCTCGATCTGCTTGCGCAGCATCTCGGTTTCGGCGCGCGCCTCCTCGGCCGCGGCCTGCTGGGATCGTGCTTCATCGAGCGCGGACTGCGCCCGGTCCTGTGCGGTGCGTGCACGCTGACGTGCCATTTCGGCCTCCGCGGTACGGGCGCCCAGGAGCACTTTTTCGCGTTCGGCGGTCAGGGACCCCAGCTGATCCTCTGCGTGGCGACGCTCGGCCAAGGCTTTGGCGATTGCCACCCGGCGCTCGGCGACATAGGCCAGCTGCTTTGCGACCGCGGGATCGTCCTGTGGCTGTTCCGCCGCACGCACGGCATTCTCGGCGTCGCGGATGGCCACCGGCGCTCGTGTCGCAAGCTCGTTATCGGCCTGCAGCTCCAGGAGCGCGGCACGGGCGCGATCCGCGCCAGGGTCCTTGACGGCGCTGGCACAGCCCGCCAGCACAGCGCTGAGCACAGCAGCAAACGCGACGCGCGATGCGGGGGAATTCCTGCACGGGATCATGGGCGGTTCTCTGTGGTGGGCCTCTGGCGCTCGAGTTCCTGTCGCAGCACCTCCGTGCCCCTGCGCATCTCCTCGTTGACGCGCTGAATCTTGATGGTCTCGGCAATTGCGGTGGCCAGCTCGGCATCAAGCCGGGCCTGTTCCGCCAGCCGGCTGGCCAGTGTCATTTCCTCGCGCGCCACCGCCGCATGGGCGGCAACCAGTTTCTGGCGCGCCTCGGTCAGCTCGAGCGAAGGGTAGTTGGCGACGCGTACCGCCTCGGCGCGCACGATGGCGCTTTCGGCGTCACGGAGCGCGCTCATCGGTGCGGGCGTCGAGGCGCATGCGGTCAGCAGGAGAAGAACACTCGCTGCTGCCAGTGGCCGGCGGTGCGTCGATCGCGCTCCGGCAAGGGGGTGTTGCATAGGGAAAGTTCCGATCGGCGGGTCGTATGACCGAATCTAGGCATGTGCGCGGATCAGTTCTGTGCGCTGCGGCACATAGGCGATGCGCCGGGCGCCGCGGCGCCCTTGCGCTAGACGCCGAGTCTGGCGCGCAGCTCGGCCGGCGTCAGATGGGGCGGCGGCGACTGGCCTTCCAGCTTCTGGATCAGGCCGACCAGTTTCGCGTTGAGCGGGGTTGGCACCCGGTGCTCGAGGCCCAGACACACGATTTCGCCGTTGAGCTGGCCGACTTCGGTCTGGCGCCCGGTTTCGAGATCGGCAACCATCGACGGGTAGGAGGCGTCCTGCAGGCCGTTGCGCAGCTTGGCGAACCACCAGGGGATCGGCGTGCGGCCGGCGAGCAGGGCGCGGTAGACGGCGTAGGGAATGGGCATCGGCAGCTTGTAGGCGATGCCGGCGGTGTCCAACAGCCGTACTGCTTCGTCGACCACGGCGACGTAGATCGCGCGCATGTCGGGATCGGTGAGCAGATCCTTGAAGGTCGTGTGCGTCAGGGCGCAGATGGCGTTGGCCAGATTGATCAGCAGCTTGCCCCAGGCGGCGGACTCGCTGGCGACGCGGCTGACGCGCATGCCGCTGTTGCCGAACGCCCCCAGCAGCCGCGCGTCGTCGCTGCCCACCAGCACCTGCGGGCGGGTCGTGATCTGCGCGTGCAGCGGCTCGAGCAGCTGGGCGTTGAACATCACGCTCATCGGCACGATGCGTGCCTGGGGGAAACGTTCGCGGATGCGGCGCAGCGCGCCGACGCCATTGAGGGTCGATACCAGGGTACAGTGCGGCGGAACCAAGCCGATCTGGTCGAGCAGTGGATCCAGGCTCGGAAACTTGACGCACAGGAAGAGGAAATCGACATCGTCGAGCGCGAGCGAACGTGTCAGCAGCGGCTTTGGTGCCACGATCGGCGGGAACGTCGACCCGGCATGTTCGACGCGGATGTCTTGCACCGTCTCCAGCGCGGCGAGGTCTTTGTCGCGCACGTAGAGCTTGACGGGTTCGCGCTTCGCCGCCATCAAATAGGCGGAAAGGATGGTGCCGACCGCACCTGCACCGACCACGAGAATCATGTCCCCCACTCTCCCTGATGCGGCCGGCGGCCGTGTTGTGTGGGTCGCACCGTGGAGCATGCGCGATGGCGTGTCAATCAGTGCTTAAATAGCGTCAAAGGGTGGGCGCGGCGCCAGGCGGCGTCGTCGAATCATCCATGAATCGTCCGGCCGGGAGTGAAGCGATGGCGACGAGCGGGGATCCGGTCAGCTGCGCGAGCTGCGGGGCGGAAAACCCCGCGGGCGCTCGCTTCTGCAATCAGTGCGGATCCCGCCTCGACGTCAGCGCCGGCAACTACACGCCGCGGCATCTGCAGCACACGCTGGCGCAGTCCGCCGGCGCGCCGGGTGAACGCAAGCGGGTCACGGTGCTGTTCGCCGACATCAAGGGGTCCACCCGGCTTGCCGAGCAGGCCGGTGCCGAGCTCTGGCATCAGGTGCTCGACCGCTTTTTTGCCCTCTTGGCGCGCGCGATCCACCGCTACGAGGGCACGATCAACCAATACACCGGCGACGGCGTGATGGCGCTGTTCGGCGCGCCGCG
>JBFHQK010000031.1:0-17052 GCA_041592255.1 Fontimonas sp. | reverse complement strand
GTTCGCCGCCGCAAGTAGCCGGGGATCAGGCCATGAAGCGCACGCAGCTCAATCTGGGTCTTGCCGCCGCGGTGCTCGCGCTGGGCGCTGCCGTCTGGGTCAGTCGCGAAAAGCCGCAGGCGCTGCCGCCGCTGACCTCGCTCGCCGAGGACGAGCTCGCCACGATCACCATCGCGCATCCCGACGCGGCGACGATCCGCCTCGAAAAGCGCGGCGACGCCTGGCGGCTGGTCGAACCGGTCGACGCGCCGACCGATCCGTTCGAGGTCAGCAGCCTGATCGGCCTGGCCAAGCTGGAGGTCAAGCGCAGCCTGCCGCTGGCGGAGGTGGCGCTGGGCGAGCTCCAGCTCGATCCGCCGCGCTACACCATCACGCTCAACGATCAGGTGCTCGCCTTCGGCGACACCGAGCCGATCGAATACCGCCGCTACGTGCGCCATGGCGATCAGGTCGCGCTGGTCGCCGACCCGCCCAGCGCCGCGCTCGACGCCGACTACAGCGACCTGGTGGCGCGTGAGCTGCTGATGCGCGGCGCGCAGATCCAGCGCATCGAGGTGCCGGGTCTGACGGTCCGGCGCGAGGCCGACGGCGTCGGCTGGACGGCCGAAGGCGTCGCCGACGCCAGCGCCGATCAGCTGGCGGCCTTCGTCGATGCCTGGAGCAGCGCGCGGGCGATGTGGAACGCGCGCCGGCCGGCGGATGCCGAGTCCGGCGCGGGCGGCGAGCCGGTGCGCATCGTCACCGCCGACGGCGAGATCGCGCTGCGCGTGGTCGCGCGCGAGCCGCAGCTGCAGATCGACCGCGCCGACTACGGCCTGCGCTACACGCTGTCGAAGGCCGACGCCGAGCGGCTGCTGCAGCTGCCGGCCGCCCCGGCGCCGGAAACCGAGGCGGCGGCACCTGCCGACGGCGCCGGGGACGCCGACCACAGCCACTGATCGCACGTCCCGCTGGGCGAGTCGCGGGCATGCCCGAGCTACCCGAAGTCGAAACCGTCCGCCGCGGGCTCGCGCCCTTTCTGGCCGGCCGGCGCATCGACCGCGTCGAGGTGCGCGAGCACCGCCTGCGCTGGCCGGTGCCGGCCGATCTGGCGGCGCGGCTGCACGGACGCACCGTGCGCGGCCTCGAGCGCCGCGGCAAGTACCTCATCGCGACGCTGGATTCCGGCGACCGTCTGCTCCTGCATCTGGGCATGAGCGGCCGCATCCAGGTCGTCGACGCCGGCACGCCGCTGCGCAAGCACGACCACATCGACCTGCATCTGGACAGTGGCCGCATCGTGCGCTTCCATGATCCGCGGCGCTTCGGCGCGCTGCTGCTGTGGCCGGCAGCCGAGGCGCGGCACGCGCTGCTCGCCGACCTCGGACCGGAACCGTTTGCGGCGCCGTTCGATGGCGCTTACCTGTTTGCCTGCTCGCGCGGCCGGCGCACGGCGGTCAAAAGCTTCGTCATGGACAGCCGCACCGTCGTCGGCGCCGGCAACATCTACGCCAGCGCGGCGCTGTTTCACGCCGGCTTCCGCCCGACCCGCGCCGCCGGCCGGCTGACGCGGGCGGACTGCGAGCGGCTCGCCGGCGCCATCCGCGCGGTGCTGGCCGCCGCCGTCGAGCAGGGCGGCACGACGCTGCGCGACTTCGCCGGCGCGCAGGGCGAGTCCGGCTATTTCCAGCAGGTGCTGTCGGTCTACGGCCGTGACGGCGCGCCCTGCCGGCGCTGCGCGACACCGATCCGCCGCGTCGTCGTCGGCCAACGCTCCTCGTTCTACTGCCCGCGCTGCCAGCGCTGAGCTCACCCCTTCGGACGACGCGCGCCCGGCGGTGCCGCCGCAAGTTGTCCGCTGCACACAGGCCGGGGGGCGCGGGCCGCGGCAACGGCAGCAGACCGACGGGGGAGACAGCACATGCGGAGCATCAGCCTGACGGCAGCCTTGGCGCTGTGCGCCAGCATCGGCACCGTGGTGGCGCAGGACGCCGCCGAGACCGACACCGGGCGCGACGAGACGCCCACCATCGATGCGCTGATCGCGGTCGCCCCGCTGGACGCACCGCCAGAGGCGCCGGAGCAGGAGCGGGCAGCGACGCCGGCGGCGGGCGCAGCGCTGACGCTCGAGGAGATCGTCGTCACCGCGCAACGCCGTTCCGAGCGGCTGCAGGATGTGCCGATTGCAGTCACCGCGTTCAGCCGCGACCAGGTCGAGTCGCGCGGGATCCAGCGCATCGACGATCTGAACTCGCTGTCGCCCGGCCTGCAGATCAGCCGTTCGCCGGCGAACACGACGATCTCGCAGATCACGATCCGCGGCTCCTCGCAGATCAATCCGGCGATCTACTGGGACCCGGCCGTGGGCCTGTACCTCGACGGCGTCTATATCGGCAAGTCGCAGGGCTCGATTTTCGACATCGTCGATCTCGCCGGCGTCGAGGTGCTGCGCGGACCGCAGGGCACGCTGTACGGCCGCAACACCATCGGCGGCACCATCAACCTGGTGACGCGCGAACCTTCGGGCATCTTCGGCGGCAGCGCCTCGGTGGAGTTCGGCAACTTCGACGCGCGCGTCGGCCGCGCGGCGCTGGATCTGCCGCGCATCGGCATCGCCAGCGTCAGTCTGGCCGCGCGCGGCGAGCGCCGCGACGGCTGGGTCGATGCCAGCGACAGCAGCCCGGTCGACGAACTCAACAACCGTCACAACGACGCGCTGCACGCGGCGGTGAACCTGGACGCCGGCTCCGGCGTCGAGGCGCTGTACCGGTTCGATTACTCGCACACCGACCAGACCAACAACTACCTGCAGCTGTACCGCTCGGACATTCCCGGCACCGAGTCCTATGTGTCGCAGCAGCGGCAGACCCGCGCCGACATCGACTCGGTGTCCTTCGAGCGCGCGCGCGTCGAAGGCCATGCCCTGACGCTGAGCTGGGATGTCGATGCCCGCAACACGCTCAAGTCGATCACCGGCTACCGCCAGGTGCGCTGGGAGGACTCGCTCGATCTGGACGGCAGTCCGCAGATGCTCGCGCACACGCAGCGCTACACCGACTACGAACAGCTGTCGCAGGATCTCAATCTGAGCGGCCGCAGCGATCAGTGGAAGTACGTCGGCGGACTGTTCTACTTCGAGGACGACGGCTACACCAACAACCCGCAGACCTTCTATTTCGGCACGCTCAACTTCGACTCCCGCTACGGCACCCGCAGCGAGGCCTGGGCCGGCTACGGCCAGCTCGACTGGCAGCCGCTCGATGCGCTGACGCTGGCCGCCGGCTATCGCTACACGCGCGAGAAGAAAGCGCTGCGGCGCGTGCTCGGTTTCACCGCGGTGCCGGGCACGCCCTTCGTGTACTACATCCGCGAGGGCTTCGAGACCCCCGAAACCACGTTCAGCGCCGGCACGCCGATGGCCTCGGTGGCCTGGGCCTTCAGCGACGCGCTCAACGTCTACCTGCGCTACGCCGAAGGCTTCAAGAGCGGTGGCTACAACGGCGAGTACAGCAACATCCAGGACACGCCCGACGACGGCGTCGACGGCACGCTCAACGACAACCAGACACAGACCCTGGTGCCCTTCGATCCCGAGCGGCAGACCTCGCTCGAAATCGGCGCCAAGGGCAGTTTCTTCGGCAACCGCGCAAGCGCCAACCTCGCGCTGTTCCGCAACCAGCTCGACGACCTGCAGGCGTCGATCTTCACCGGCGGCGGCGCAGCGGCGACGGTGGTGCGCAACGCCGGCAAGGCCACCGTGCAGGGCGTCGAACTCGAAACCGTCTGGCGGCCCTTCGCCGGCACGACGCTGCGCCTGAACTACGCCTGGCTCGACGCCACCTACGACGAGTTCATTGACGTCGGTCCGCCCGACGCGCTGGGCAACCGCACCGTCGGCAACCAGGCCGACAACCGCGCCTTCGTGCACGCCCCCGAACACAGTGCCAACGTCGTGCTCGACAGCGTGTTGTTCGAAAGCGGGCGCGGCACGCTGCGTGCGGTGGTCGACTACGCCTGGACCGCGGCGTTCTACACCTATCCCTATCAGCTCGCGCGCGAAGGCGAGCCCGACCACGACGATGACAAGCAGACCGCGGAGCGCTCCAAGGTGCCGGCACATGGTCTGCTCAACGCGCGCCTGGCCTGGGCCGCGCTGCCGCTGGGCGACACGGCGACGCTCGAACTCGCGCTCTGGGGCCGCAATCTGCTCGATGCCGACGCCGCGAGCAATTTCATCGACTTTGGCCCGGGGCTGTTCCAGAATCTGACGGTGGCCAACTTCGTCGAGCCGCGCGCACTGGGCCTCGCCGGCGTGCTGCGCTGGTAGCGCCGCGCCGAGGGGCGCCAGGAGCGCCAGGAGCGCCAGGAGCGTCGATGATCCGCAGCAGCACGCGCCTGCCGAGCTACTTCATCCCGCACGGTGCCGGGCCGTGTTTCTTCATGCCGTGGACACTGGGACCGGCGGACACCTGGAACGGCATGGCGCAGTTCCTGCGCGGGCTCGGCGCCGCGGTCGGACCCCGCCCGCGCGCGGTGCTGGTGGTCTCGGCGCATTGGGAAGCCCCCGCATTCACCGTCAACGCCGCCGCGCAGCCGTCGCTGCTGTACGACTACCATGGCTTTCCCGCGCCCACCTATCGCTTGGCGTACCCGGCCTCCGGCGCGCCGGCGCTGGCCCAGCAGGTGCAGGACCTGCTCGCGGCGGCCGGCCTGCCCACCGGCGCGAGCCACGCGCGCGGGCTCGATCACGGGGTCTTCATCCCCTTGATGCTGGTCTATCCGGCGGCCGACGTGCCGGTGCTGCAGCTGTCGCTGCATCACGGACTGGATGCCGAGGCGCACCTGCGTGCCGGCCGCGCGCTGGCGCCGCTGCGCGACGAGCAGGTGCTGGTGCTGGGCAGCGGCATGAGCTTCCATAATCTCGATGCGCTGGGCACGTCGCGCTACACCGCGGCCGCCGATCGCTTCGACCGCTGGCTGACGCAGACCGTCGAGCATGCCGACCCGCAGCAGCGCGATGCCGCGCTGGTACAGTGGCTGGCGGCGCCGGCCGCGCGGCTGGCACATCCGCGCGAGGAGCATCTGCTGCCACTGCTGGTCGCCGCCGGTGCGGCGGCCGGCGACCGCGGCCGGTGCGTCTACCACGAATCCGTGATGGGTCACGCCATCTCCGCGTTCCGCTTCGGCTGAGCGCGTACGCGCATTCCCCGCTTCGCACTTCCGGAACACCGATGACCGATCTGCTGGCGCAAGCGCTGCACCTGCCCTGCGGCGCCACGCTGCCCAACCGTTTGGCCAAGGCGGCGATGACCGAAGGGCTCGCCGATCCCTGGCTGCGCGCCACCGCGCGCCATGTGACGCTGTACCGGCGCTGGAGCGAAGGCGGCGCCGGGCTGCTGCTGACCGGCAACGTGATGATCGACCGCAATGTGCTCGAGCGGCCCGGCAACGTCGCCATCGACCGCAACGGTGGTTTTGCCCAGCTCAAGGCCTGGGCGCAGGCCGGCACCGTCGGCGGCAATCATCTGTGGATGCAGCTGTCGCACGCCGGCCGGCAGTCACCGCGCTACGTCACCGGCGAACCGCTGGGACCGTCGGCGGTGCAGCTCAGGCTCGCCGGCAACTACGCGCGTCCGCGCGCGCTGCGCGAGGACGAGATTCTTGACTTCATCCAGCGCTTCGCGCGTGCCGCGGTCACCGCTCGCGAGGCCGGCTTCACCGGCGTGCAGATCCATGCCGCGCACGGCTATCTGCTCAGCGCCTGGCTGTCCGCGCTCACCAACCGCCGCACCGACGCCTGGGGCGGCAGCCTCGAAAACCGCGCGCGCTTCCTGATTGAAACCCTGCGCGCGACGCGCGCGGCCGTGGGCGCCGACTTTCCGCTCAGCGTCAAGCTCAACTCCGACGACTTCCGCAAGCACGGCTTCTCGCATGCGGAATGCCTGCGGGTGGTCGAACTGCTCAATCCCGAGCGGATCGACCTGCTGGAGATCTCCGGCGGCACCTACGAGCAGCCGCGGCTGCTCGGCTTTTCGGGGCGCGCCGAGTCCGCGACGGAACCGCAGCGCGACAGCACGCGCCAGCGCGAGGCCTACTTCCTCGACTACGCGGCGAAGATCCGCGCGGTGGCGCGGATGCCGCTGATGGTCACCGGCGGCTTTCGCTCCCGCGCCGGGATGGAGGACGCGATCGGCAGCGGCGCCTGCGACCTGATCGGTCTGGGCCGGCCGCTGTGCACGGATCCGGCGTTTGCGCGAAAACTGCTGGACGGCACCGTCACGGTCGCGCCGCGCGTCGAGCAGACGCTGCGTCTGGGCGCCCGCCGCTGGCTCTCGGGCGCGTCGCCGCTGTTCCCGATCAAGCTGGTCAACGTGCTCGGCCAGCAGGGCTGGTTCTACCAGCAGCTGTTCCGTCTGGGCGACGGCCTCGACGCGCAGCTCGACCGCAGCCTGATCAAGGCCTTCTTCGCCTACCTGTGGGACGAGCAGCGCACCGCCTGGCACATGCGCCGCGCACGCCGGCAGCTCGATGCCGGCGGCGTGCCGCCGCCGTAAATCCGCGACGCGGCGCCGGCTTTATTAGTTCAGCACCCGCGGCACCGCCAGCCGGAACGGACTGATGCGGGCGTCGAAGGCCTCGCCGCTGTCCTGCACCACCATGTGGAACTCGCCGTGCATGGTGCCGATCGGCGTCGTCAGCGGGCAGCCGCTGGTGTACTGGAACTCCTCGCCCGGCTTGAGGATCGGCTGGTAGCCCACAACGCCCGGACCACGCACGTCCTCGGCCTTGCCCTCGCCGTTGGTGATCACCCAGTGCCGCGACAGCAGCTGCACGGTCTCGGTGCCCTCGTTGCGGATCGTGATGTGGTACACGAACAGATACTGGCCGCGGTCCGGATCGGACTGCTCGGCGACATAGCGCGGCCGCACCAGGATGCGCACGCCGCGGGTCACGGTCTCCGACATGGGCGCGGCGCCTCAGAACATTCCGGTCGCGAGCTTGGCCGCGTCGGACATCATCGACTGGTTCCAGGGCGGATCGAACACCAGCTCGACGTCGGCCTCGGCGATCGCCGGCAGCGCCAGCACTTTGCTGCGCACGTCCTCGACCAGGATGTCGCCCATGCCGCAGCCCGGCGCGGTCAGCGTCATGCGCACGCGCGCCGCGCGCGCGCCGCTGGCGGTGGCTTCGACGCGGCACTCGTAGACCAGGCCCAGTTCGACGATGTCGACCGGAATCTCGGGGTCATAGCAGGTGTGCAGCTGCGCCCACAGCGCCTTTTCCAGCTCCTCGTCGCTGGCATCCTCGGGCAGTTCCGGGCCTTTCTGCACTTCGCGACCGATCGCGTCGGCGTCCTTGCCGTCGATGCGGAACAGGTGGCCTTCGACCTGCACGGTGAAACTGCCGCCGAGCGCCTGCGTGATGGCACCGTGCGCGCCTTCCGGCAGCTCAACCTTGGTGCCCTGCGGGATCAGGATGCCGATGACATCCCGGCTCAGGGTGATGGGTTCGTAGAGGGCGCTCATCGGCCAAATGTGCGATGCCGCGGCTTGCACGCGGCGGGTCTGGGGAACCAAGTTTAAACGCCTGCGGTCTAGCCCGCACCAGAGCGCCCCGCCGATGCCGGATCCGCGGGATGCCTTTGTTTCTTCGGCGCGGTCGAGGTTCGAGGGTCATCCATGCGCATCACCCAGTTTTGCCAGTCGAATCCGCCCGCGGTGGCCGCGGCGGCGCTGATCCTGGTGCTGTTCGGGGCCCTGGCCCTGGACAAGCTGCCGATCCAGCTGCTGCCGGACATGAAGCGTCCGCAGCTGTGGGTGCAGGTCGGCTGGCGCGAAGCCGCGCCCGCCGAGCTCGAGGAAGCGCTGATCGAGCCGATCGAGGACGTCATGCGCGGCCTGCCGGGGCTGGTGGAGATGCGCTCGCAGGCCAACCGCGGGGGCGGCGGCGTCGGCCTCAAGTTCGAAGTCGGTACCGACATGACGCGGGTGATGCTCGACGTGGTGTCGCGGCTCAATACGCTGCCGCCGCTGCCTCCGGATGCCGACGAGCCGCAGGTCTTTGCCGGTGACAACTGGCAGGGCAGCAATGCCGCCTCGCTGCTGGTGCGGCCCTTGCCCGGCAACGACACCCGCGATGTCGCCGCGACCTATCAGAAGCTGATGGAAGAGGTCGTCGAGCCGCGGCTGACGCGGGTGCCCGGCGTGTCGCGGGTGAATCTCGAAGGCGGCCGCCCGCGCGAGGTGCAGATCCGCTTTGATGCCTTCCGTCTGGCCGCGCTCGGTCTGACGCCGCAGCAGCTGGCGCAGACCGTGGTCGCCGCGCGCGATGCCTCGGCCGGCTTCGTCAATGTCGGCCGCCGCCAGTTCACGGTGCGGCTGGCCGGACGCGAACCGGTGGCGAGTCTGGGCGACCTGATCGTCGGCTGGAGCAACGAGCGGCCGCTGTACCTGCGCGAGGTCGCCGACATCGGCATCGCCTACCAGGACGCACAGTGGTTTTCGTTCCGCAACGGCGTGCCCGGCTACTACATCACGCTGCAGCGCACGACGGACTCGAACACGGTGACGCTGATCGAGGGCGTCAAGCAGGCCATTGCCGAGCTCAATGCCGGGCCGCTGGCGCAGGAGCAGCTGTTCGCCGACCTGTCCTGGGACGCCAGTGTCTACGTCAAGCGCGCGATTTCGTTTGTGCAGGAAAGCCTGCTGATCGGCATCTTTCTCGCCGTCGTCGGCCTGTGGTACTTCCTGCGCGGGCCGCGCGCGCTGCTGGTGCTGGGGCTGTCGATTCCGTTGTCGCTGTGCTTTGCGGTGATCACGCTGTCGATGCTCGGGCGCACCCTCAACGTGATCTCGCTCGCCGGCCTGGCGTTCTCGACCGGCATCGTCATCGACGCGGCGCTGATCGTGCAGGGCAACATCATCCGCTTCGTGCAGGAAGGGCGGCCGCCGCTGCAGGCGACGCTCGACGGCACCCACGAGGTGATGCCGGCGCTGGTGGCCTCGATGCTGACCAGCGTCGCGATCTTCCTGCCGGTGCTGTTCATGCAGGGCATCGAGGGTCAGCTGTTCAAGGATCTGGCGATCACGATGTCGGTGTCGTACGCGGCGTCGCTGCTGGTGGCGATGACGGTGATTCCCGCCGCCAACCGCTGGGCGCTGGCCCGCGGCATGCCGGCCGACCAGCATCTGCACTGGTGGCGCGGCATCAGCGCGGTGGCGATGCGCGCGACCGAGCGGCCGCTGCTGCGCTGGGGCCTGGTGGCGTCGCTGGTCGGCGGCGCGGCGCTGTTTTCGCTGACGCTGATTCCCAAGGTCGACTATCTGCCGGTGGCGCAGACCGATCTGATCTGGAACAACTTCCGCCTGCCGCCCGGCGGCAACCTGGCGACGGTGCGCGAAGAGTTCGCGCCGCAGGTGATCGAGCGCCTGCGCCCGCATCTGGAGGGCACCAAGCACCCGGCGGTGAAGTACTACAACCTGTCGTCCTGGGCCGGCCAGTTCGGCGTCGCCGTGATCTATCCGAAGGATCCGCGCGACATGGACGAGATGGTGCGGGTGCTGCGCGAAGAGATCATGGTCGGCTTTCCCGACACTGCGGTGTTCGTGCAGCGCGGCTCGCTGCTCAGCGTCGAGGGCGAGAACCAGCGCGAGGTGCAGCTCTACTTCCAGGGGCCGGATCTGGTCAGCCTGATGCAGGCCGCCGCGGTGGCGATGAAGGCGATTCCGGAGGCGATCGCCGACACCTTCCCGCAGCCGTTCCCTGCACTGGAGCTCAATCAGCCCGAGATCCAGCTGGTGCCGGACGAATGGCGCATCTCGCGCGCCGGCCTCGACCGCAACGCGGTGGCCACGGCGCTGCGCGCCTATACCGGCGGACTGTGGGCCGGGGAGTATTTCGACGGCAATGAGCGCCTCGACATCATCCTCAAGGGCAATGAATGGGCAACGCCCGAGGCGCTGGCCGAACTGCCGGTGATGACGCCGGGCGCCGGCATCCAGACCGTCGGCGATCTGGCGCGCATCGAGCTGACGGTGGGCGCATCGCAGCTGGCGCGCATCAACGGCCGGCGCACGGTGCAGGTCAATTTCGAGCCGCCGGCGAACATGTCGCTGGATGAGGCCATCGAGCGCGTCAAGGCGCAGGTCGAGCCGCAGGTGCGCGCGGTGCTGCCGGCCAACGCCCAGATGACCTACGCCGGCTCGGCCAACCAGCTGCACGCGGCACTGTTATCCATGGCGCAGAATTTCCTGCTCGCGCTGGTGATCCTGTTCGCGCTGATGGCGGCGCTGTTCCGCTCGCTGTGGGACAGTTTCCTGGTCATGCTGGTGCTGCCGGTGTCGATCGCCGGCGGCATCGCCGCGCTGCGCATCGTCGGCCTGTTCGGCTTCCAGGCGCTGGATCTGCTGACGATGATCGGCTTCATCATCCTGCTCGGCCTGGTCGTCAACGCCGCGATCCTGCTCGTCGACCAGACCCGTGCCCGCGAGCGCGCCGGTGCGGCGCGGCGCGAGGCGGTGCGCGAGGCGCTGGAGACGCGGGCGCGGCCGATCGTGCTGTCGACGCTGACCGCGGTGCTGGGCATGCTGCCGCTGATCGTGATGCCGGGGCTGGGCGCCGAGATCTATCGCGGCCTCGCCGCGGTGGTCGCCGGCGGCATGCTGCTGGGCACCGCGTTCACCTGGTTTCTGATGCCGGCGCTGCTGCGCATGGGCGAGGGCGCGCGCGACGCGACGCACCCGGCGGTGCTGGCCGATGCCGCGGCGGCGGCCAAGTGATGTCAGGGGCAGCGGCGCGCGTGGTCGCGTGCGACGCAGCCGGATTAAAGCGGTGGAGGCACGGAGACGCTGAAATGATCAAGATTGCCGATGTAACCGTCGCGCGTGGCCTGCGGCGTGTGCGCACCGCCGCGGCCGCACTGGGACTGGCGCTGCCGCTGGCCGTCGCCGCGCAGCCACCGGCACCGGTGGAGGTCAGCGCCGCGCAGCTGCGGCAGCTGGCGCCGACGGTGAGCGCAACCGGGCTGGTGCAGTCGCGCGCCGGCGCCGACATCGCCACCGCCGTGGCCGGACAGCTGCAATGGGTGGCCGAGCCGGGCAGCTTCGTCGCCCGCGGCGAGCCGATCGCACGCATGGAAGTCGACGAACTGCGGCTGCAGCGGCTCGAACAGGCCGCCCGCGTGACGCGCAGCGAGGTCGCGCTGCGCCAGGCCGAGCGCGAGCGCGAGCGCCTGCACGCCTCGGGGAGCGCCATCAGCCGCTACCAGCTGGATCAGGCGCAGAACGCGCGCGATCTGGCCGCCGCCGATCTGGAGATCGCGCGCGCCAGCCTGCGCCAGACCGAGGAGCGGCTGTCGAAGGCCGAGGTGCGGGCGCCGTTTGCCGGCGTCGTGTCCGAACGCGTGCGCAACGCCGGCGAGGAGCTCGCACGCGGCACCGTGGTGGCGCGGCTGCACGACACCGAGGCCCTGGAGATCCGCCTGTTTCTGCCCCTGCGTCATGTGCGGGCGATCCGCGCCGGCAGCACGGTCACGGTGCGCAGCAGCGGCGAGCAGGCCAGCGCGCGGGTGCGCACGATCGTGCCGGTCGGCGATGCGCGCTCGCAGTCGTTCGAAGCGCTGATCGACGCGCCGATGATGCGCACGGCGCTGACCGTCGGGCGCAGCGTGCAGGTCGACCTGCCGCTCGAGGCGCCGCAGCTGGCGCTTGCGGTGCCGCGCGACGCGCTGGTGATCCGCACCGACGGCACCGCCGTGTACCGCATCCGCGACGGCAGCACCGCCGAGCGGGTGCCGGTCAGGATGGGCGTGGCCGACGGCAACTGGATCGCGGTCGAAGGCGAGCTCGCCGATCACGATCCGGTGGTGGTGCGTGGCGCCGAGACGCTGCACCATGGCGATGCGGTCACCGTGATCGGCAGCCGCCGCGTATGAGCGCCCCGGTGCAGCGGTGGCTGGGGCTGGTGCTGCTGTGCGCCGCGTGCAGCACGCCGGCGGCGGAGCCGGCAGCGGCGGCGGTGATCGGCGTCAGCGGACACGGCGAGGTCAGCGTCGCGCCCGATCGGGCCAGGCTGGCACTGGCGGTCGATGCGCTGGATGCCGAGGTCAAGGCGGCCGAGGCGCAGGTCAATCGCGTGGTGCGGGAGTATCTGGCCGCGCTGCAGGCGCTCGACATCGCCGCCGCGGACATCTCCACCAGCGGCACCTGGCTGGCGCCCGAGTACAGCTGGGACGAAACGGCGCGGCGGCAGCAGCTGGTCGGCTACCGGGCGCGCCGCGAGATCCAGCTGATGGTGCGCCGGCTCGACCGGCTCGGCGCGGTGATCCTGAGCGCGACGCAGGCCGGCGTGAACCACGTGTCGGCCCCGCAGCTCGAGTCGAGCCGCAGCGAGGCCTTGCAGCGCCAGGCGCTGGCGCAGGCCGCCGCGGATGCGCGCGCGCGCGCCGATGCCGTGGCGCAGGGGCTGGGCGTGCGCCTGGGCCGTGTCCTCAGCGTGCGCGAGGCCGGCGACGCACCGCCGCCAGTGCCGTTCAAGGCCATGATGATGCGCGCCGAGGCGGCGCCGGATCGCGGCGACGCGATGGGGCTTGCACTGGGCGAGATCCGCATCGCCGCCGATGTGCAGGCCGAGTTCGCCATCGACGACGGCGCGCCGGGCGCGCGCTGACGGGCGGACATGCGTTCGTCCGGTGGCGGTGAGATAATCCGCCGCTTTCCCGTCTGCTGGGCGAGTCACCGTGTCGAAAACTGTTCCGCCGCTGGTCGGCGTCATCATGGGTTCCCGTTCCGACTGGGAGACGATGGCGCACGCCGTGGAAACGCTCGAGGCGCTGGGCATTGCCCACGAGGCGCGGGTGGTCTCCGCGCACCGCACGCCTGATCTGCTGTTCGAATACGCCGCCGGCGCCCAGGCCCGCGGCCTCAAGGCGATCATCGCCGGCGCCGGTGGCGCGGCGCACCTGCCCGGCATGTGCGCGGCCAAGACCGCGGTGCCGGTGCTGGGGGTGCCGGTGCAGTCCAAGGCGCTCAACGGTCTGGACTCGCTGCTGTCGATCGTGCAGATGCCGGCCGGCATTCCGGTGGCCACGCTCGCGATCGGCAAGGCCGGTGCGATCAATGCCGCGCTGCTGGCCGCCGCCATCGTCGGCAACGAGGACGCGGCGGTGGCCGCGCGCCTGGCCGAGTTCCGCCGCAAGCAGACGCAGGCGGTGCTCGACGACGCCCCGCTGAGCCTCAAGTGAAGATCGGCATTCTGGGCGCCGGCCAGCTCGGCCGCATGCTCGCGCTGGCCGGCTATCCGCTCGACCTCGACTTCGTCTTCCTCGATCCGGCGACCGAGGCCTGCGCGGCGCCGCTGGGCGAGCACCTCTACGCCGGCTACGACAACGAGGAGGCACTGCGCAGCTTCTGCGCCGGCGTTGACGTCGCGACCTACGAGTTCGAGAACGTTCCGGCCGCCACGGCCGAGTACGTCGCCGCGCGCGTGCCGCTGCTGCCGGCGCCGGTGGCGCTGAGCGTGGGTCAGGACCGGCTCAGCGAGAAGTCGCTGTTCGACAAGCTCAAGATTCCGGTGCCGCGCTACGTGCCGGTGGCCACGCGCGAAGCCCTCGAGCTGGCGGTGCGCGCGGTGGGGCTGCCGGCGGTGCTCAAGACGCGCCGTCTGGGCTACGACGGCAAGGGGCAGGCGGTGCTGCGCAGTGCCGCCGATCTGGACCCCGCCTGGGCGCGGCTGGGCGGACAGCCGCTGATTCTCGAAGGCTTCGTCGCCTTCGAGCGTGAGCTGTCGTGCCTGGCGGTGCGCGGCACGCAGGGCGACATGGTGTTCTACCCGGTGGTCGAGAACGAGCACCGCGACGGCATCCTGCGCACCTCCACGCCGCGCGCCGGCGATCCGCTGCAGTCGGCGGCGGAGGAGTACGCCCGCCGCGTCGCCGAGCATCTGGGCTATGTCGGCGTGCTGGCGTTCGAATTCTTCGTCGCCGGCGGCCAGCTGCTGGCCAACGAGATCGCGCCGCGGGTGCACAACTCCGGGCATTGGAGCATCGAGGGCGCCGAAGTCTCGCAGTTCGAGAACCATCTGCGCGCGATCGCCGGCCTGCCGCTGGGCTCGACCGCGCTGCGTGGCTGCTCGGCGATGGTGAACTTCATCGGCCGGGCGCCCGACACCGCGGCGCTGGCCGCACTGCCGGGCGTGCATGTGCATCACTACGGCAAGAAGCCCAAGCCGCAGCGCAAGGTCGGCCACGCCACCGTGACCGCGCGCGACGCCGCCGAGCTGGCGGCGCGGCTGGCACCGCTGCAGGCGCTGGTGCGCGCTGCCGAGGGCTGATCCGGCGTTCGGGTTTCGGCGCGCGCTGCGGCGCGGCTGCACCGCGCCCGGCGCTCAGAGCTTGAGCGCGGCTTTGATTTCCAGCCACAGCTCGGCGTAGGCGAGCAGGGCCGGATCCTCCGACGGCGCATACGCGGCCATCGGCGCGCGCCGCTCGCCCATGCGCTCGACCATCGACGAATACGGAATGATGGCGCTGAAGGCCCGCGCCATCGCCGGCGGCGGCTGTTCGATCAGTTCGCGGTGCAGTCCGCGACGGCGGTCGGCCATCGAGTAGAACGGGCGCAGCTTGCGCGCGTCCAGGTGCTCGTGGCGGAAGTAGTCCTGCACCTGCTCGAGCGCGCGCAGCGCGAGGTAGGTCGGCACCACCGGCACCGCGACCAGGTCCGCGGCGGCGAAGACGTTGTCGGCCAGGTGCGACAGGCTCGGCGGACAGTCGAGCACGGTCAGGGCGTAGTGTTCACCGAAGGGCTTGAGCAGGCGCCGCAGCGCCTCGCGCCGCGGCTCGACCTTCTTCAGCATGATGTCCAGATAGCGGTAGGAGAATTCCGCCGGAATCAGCTGCAGGTTGGGATAGGGCGAAGGCGTGACCAGGCGCGCAACCGGGGCGCTGCCGTTGAACAGCGCCTTGAGTTTGTGCGCCGGCTGCGGCGCGTGGAAATACCAGCTGGCCGCGCCCTGCGGATCGAGGTCCCACAGCAGGGTCGGCACGTCGTTGGCGGCGGCCAGATACGCCAGATTGACCGCCGCGGCGGACTTGCCGACGCCGCCCTTGAGATTGTGCAGTGCCAGCGTCTTCACCTGTCACCTCCCTCGACCCGCACCCCAGCGCGGCCCGGGCGGGCGGCGCGGGGGCGCGCTCAGTTGCCAAAGCCGCGCAGCTCGCCACCGTAGGCGATGGCGACGCAGCGCGCGCCGACATTGACCGCCGCGGTGGCCGACATGATGCTGGACAGGATCTCGATGCCGTGGCGCTCGGCGGTGGCGGCGAGCGTATCGTAGCCGGGCAGGGTGGCGATCTGGTCGGGATCGCCGCCGTAGCTCAGGCAGACGTGGCGCGTGTCGATGCCCTGCTCGATCTGGCGGGCGACGTGCTCGAACATCTGCTCGACGGCGCGCTCGTAGCTGCGGACCTTCGCCACCGGCTGGGTCTCGCCGCGGTAGCACAGAATCACCGGCTTGATGTCCAGGGCCGAGCCGATGGCATAGCTGATCAGGCCGACGCTTTTTTCGCCTTTCTTGATGCCACGGTTGCGGATGTAGTACAGATCGCCAGGCACCATGTAGGCGCAGATGTTCTCGCGCAGCTCGTCGAGGCGCTTGCGGATGTCGTTGGGATGCGCGCGCCCACGCGCCAGCCGGGCGGCCTCGGCGACCAGCACACCGGTGCCGGAGAACATGCTTTTGGAGTCGACGACGCGCAGCGCGAACGGGCCGCTGACGCCCTGGGCCGCGCGCGTCGACTTGTAATCGCTGAGGATGGCGAACGACGCCTTGGTCGCATTCTCGAAGATCGCGCTGCGCGTGGCGGTGACCGTGATGCAGAAGACGTAGTCGTAGTCGAGGACGATGCGGTCGATGAAACGCTCGCGGATCTGCTCGGCCGACAGCGGCTGGGTCTCCGCATCCAGGCCCTTGTCGGCAAGCTGCTCGGCGTAGAAGTGCAGCGTCGCCTGCGGGTCGCGCTCGTCGATCAGTGACTCATCGCCCAGCCGGATCGTCACCGGCAGGATGCCGATGGCGTTATCGCGATAGAACTGCGGTGGCAGATCGCAGCTCGCGTCGGCGACGACCCCGATGCGCATCCTGGCTCCTCGCGGCGGGTGGGTGAGCCCGATATTATGGACCGCCGCGCGCAGCCGTGGACTGCGCGCGGCGGCGCTCAGGCGGTGCGCAGACGATCGAGGCGGAAGCGGCGCGACAGCAGCGCGTCCTGCAGGCGCCGGGGCAGCCAGCGCGCCAGCAGCGGCAGCAGCCGGCTGCCGTTGCCGATGCGCAGCAGCGCCGGTGGCTGCGGCTTGAGCACCGCAGCGGCCAGCTGCGCGGCGAAATCCTCGGCGGCGGTTGAATGCTGCTGGGAGGCGCCGGCGCGGCTGGCGATGGCGTCGGCCAGCGGCGCGTAGACCGAGTCTGCCGCCACGCCATCATCGAGGCCGCGCGTCGCGGTGGCGCCGAACTGCGAGCGGATCGCGCCCGGCTGCACGGTGATGACATCGATGCCCAGCGGCGCCAGTTCCAGGCGCAGCGCGTCGGACAGCGCGTGGACCGCGGCCTTGCTCGCGCAATAGGCGCCGGCAAACGGCGTCACCAGCACGCCGGAGACGCTGCCGATGTTGACGATGGCGCCGCGCCGGCGCGCGATCATCGCTGGCAGCAGCGCACGCGTCACCGCCATCAGCCCGACGACATTGGTCTCGAACTGCGCGCGCAGCGCCGCCGCCGGCAGGTCCGCCAGCGGACCCATCTGGCCGTAGCCGGCGTTGTTGATCAGCAGATCGACGTCGACGCCGTCGGCGCGCAGGCGCTGCAGCAGGGCGTCGATGCTCGCGTCGCTGCACACGTCCAGCGCCACCGTGCGCAGGCCGGCAGCCGCCAGCTCCTGCAAGGACTCAAGGCGGCGTGCACTGGCGTATACCGTGCAGCCGCGGGCATGGAAGGCCTGCGCCAGCGCTCGGCCGATGCCGGTGGAGCAGCCGGTGATGAGAACGACGCGGTTGCCGTGGCTCATGGGGTCGGGGCGGCGGG
>JBFHQK010000030.1:0-17270 GCA_041592255.1 Fontimonas sp. | reverse complement strand
TTCGAGCTTCTGGAAAAAGCTGGACATCGCCTGCGGGTCGTAACCGGCCTTGGCCATGGTCTGGATGCCGATGCGGTCGGCCTCCTGCTCATGGGCGCGGGTGTAGCTGACCTGCCGCTGGTAGCTCAGCGCCTGGCCGACGGACAGAGCGCCGATGACGATGTCAGGGTCGGCGGAGCCGGCGATGATGGCCGCG
Source organism: Fontimonas sp. (assembly GCA_041592255.1). GTDB lineage: Bacteria > Pseudomonadota > Gammaproteobacteria > Nevskiales > Nevskiaceae > Solimonas. The sequence continues at coordinate 17,074 of JBFHQK010000030.1, read as the reverse complement.
ATCACCGCCAGCCAGGTCGCGACGTTGGCGACCTCGGTGTCCTCGGCGGTGCGCGCGATGTGCCGTTGTGTCACGTGCGCCAGTTCGTGGCCCATGACGCCGGCGACTTCGCTTTCGTGATCGGCGGCGAGCAGCAGGCCTGCATTGAAGCCGACGTAGCCGCCGGGCAGCGCAAAGGCATTGATGCGGGGGTCGTTGACGACGAAGAACGTCAGCGGCGGCGGCGTCGTTGCGCTGTTGGCGGCAAGCTTCCAGCCCATCGTCGAGATGTAGTCGGTCAGCTCCGGGTCTTCGAGCAGGTAGCCGCCGCGATACAGCTGGCCGAGCACGCGCGCGCCCAGCTGCTTTTCCTGCAGCGGGGACAGCGTGTTGTCGGCCGGTTCGCCGATCTGCGGCAGGTCGAGCGCGGACGGCGGCGCCGCGGCTGCGGCCCAGGCGACACACAGGGCCGCAGCGGTGGCGATCAGGAGTCTGGACATGGGGCGGGGGCGGTATGGTGCTCGGGCCGGGTTACGCATTAGAGCCGCCGATGCCGCCGAGGTTCAAGGCGCGCGCCAGCGTCCGATCGCCTCGCCCATGCGCAGCACGCGGCCGGGTGCCAGCGTTTCCGACCAGTCCACGGCACCGGCCTGTGCCAGCAGAATCACCGTCGAGCCCATGTTGAAGCGGCCCAGTTCGTCGCCGCGGCTCAAGGCCAGCGGTTTCATCGGAGCGTACTGCGCCGGCGCGCCGCGCGGATGCGGGGGGCTGACGCGGCCGGCCCACACCGTCTCCAGCGAACCGACGAACAGCGCGCCGACCAGGGTCACGCCCATGGTGCCGGCTGGCGTATCGAACAGGGCGTTGAGTCGTTCGTTGCGCGCGAACAGATTGGGCAGTGCGCGCGCGGTGGCGCTGTTGACGCTGAACAGCCGTCCCGGGACATGCGACCAGTTCCGCAGCTGTCCGTCGATCGGCATGTGGATGCGGTGGTAGTTGTAGGGCGCCAGGTAGATGGTGCAGAAGCGGCCGTTCATGAACCGGGCGGCGGCCTCGCGGTCGCCGCCCAGGAGTTCGAGCACCGAGTAACTGTGACCCTTGGCCTGGAAGATGCGCCCGTCCTGGATCGCGCCGAACTGGCTGATGGTGCCGTCAACGGGGCTGACCAGCGCCTGCGGATCCTCGGCCAGCGGGCGGCTGCCGCGCTTGAGCGCACGCGTGAAGAAATGGTTGAAGCTGTCGTAGTTCCGCGGCAGCGCGAATTCCGCATCCGACAGGTCGATCCGGAAGCCGCGCAGGAACAGCGCGATCAGCGTGTCCTTGACGGCGGGGTGGCGGATTTGCGTGATGCGGTAGACCAGTTCGGACAGCCAGCGTGTCGGCAGCAGGTACTGAAACCACGCGAACAGGCGATCCCGCGTGCTGGCATCGGTGTGGGGCGTTGTCATTGGCAATCAGGGTCCGCTGCGGACGACGAACGTCGCGCTGACGCGCTCGCTGCCGCAGTCGAGCTCGAGGGTGGTGGAGTCGCCGGCGGCCAGGACCCGCTGCGGCCGGAACAGCATCAGGTGCAGGCCGCCCGGCGCGAGCTGGGCGACGCCCGCGGCCGGAATTTCGACGATCTGATCGCGCAGCATGTGCGAGTGGCCGTCCTTGGTCAGGCTGCGGTGGATCTCGGCGGCGCCGAAATCGGGGCCGGAGACCCGCGTGCAGCGCAGGGTCTGCGCGCTGTGGTTGTGCAGCGTCACATAGCCGGCCATCACCGCCGCGCCCGGCGGTGCTTCGCGGATCCACGCGTTCTCGGCGGTGAGGGCCGCATCGTGCTGCGCGTGGAGCGGCAGCACGCCGAGCAGCGTGACGGCGGCAAGCAGTCGTTTCAGAGGGCTCATGAGGTGCTCTCGAGAATGCGGGTGAGGTCGCGCACCAGCGCATCGGCGCGCAAAGGCGGGGTGAAGTAGCCGGCCAGTTCGCCGCGCGGATTGATCAGCACCAGCGCGGCGGAGTGATCCATGGTGTAGGTGTCGGGACTGTCGCCCGGGATCCTGACATAGGCGACGCCCAGCGCCTGCGCCAGTTGCTGCAGCCCGGGTTCCTGCGTGGTTGCGCCCTTGAAGCGCGGGCTGAAGTAACTGACGTAACGCTGGAGCGTCTCGGGGGTATCACGCTGCGGATCGACCGAAAACATCAGCACTTGCAGGTGCTGCGCCTGCGCGCCGAGCTGCGCCTCGACGGTCTTGAGCATGCCCAGTGTGGTGGGGCAGATGTCCGGGCAGTACGTAAAGCCGGGAAACACCACGGTCCAACGGCCCAGGAGATGGTCGCGCGTATAGGGCGCTCCGGTTTCGTCGGTCAGGGTGAAGGCGGGCAGCGGACGCGGCGTCTGCAGCAGCGTTCCGGACTCGATGCCGATGGACTTGGGGGCCAATAGCAGCACCGCCGCCAGCAGCCCGCCAATCAGGGCGAGCGCGGCGACGACAACCATCATTGCGGTCTTGTTCGCGGGCTTGGATTCGGACACGGTGAGCTGGGGTCGTTGGCGCGGCGCGGAGGGGCACCGCATAATGCGCGCCCATTATCCCACAGGCCCCGTGCCGCACGCTGCATGTCCTCGCTGAAACAAACCCAGGCGCTGTCCACCGTGCGCGATCTCGTGCGCTGGGGGGCGAGCCGTTTCCGTGAGGCGGGGTTGCACTTCGGCCACGGCACCGACAACGCACTCGACGAGGCGTTCTACATCGTGCTGCAGGCGCTGCACCTGCCCTTCGATCTGCCCTCGGTTTACTTGGAGGCGACGGTGACGCAGGCCGAGCGCGCGACTGTGCTCAAGCTGTTGCGCGCGCGCGTGGCGACGCGCAAGCCGGCCGCCTATCTGCTGGGCGAAATCCAGTTCGCGGGACTCGATTTCTTCGTCGACGAACGCGTCCTGATTCCGCGCTCGCCGATCGGCGAGCTGATTGCGCGCGATTTTGAACCCTGGCTCAACCACGAGCCGGCCCGCATTCTCGATCTGTGTGCCGGCAGCGGCTGCATCGGCATCGCCTGTGCGCTGGCCTTTCCCGACGCCGAGGTTGATCTGGCCGAACTCAGCGCCGGTGCGCTGGCGGTGTGCCGCAAGAACATCAAGCGCCATCGGGTCGATGCGCGGGTGCACGCAGTTCGCTCCGACGTCTACGCCGGTCTGGGAGAGCACCGCTACGATCTCATCGTCGCCAACCCCCCGTATGTGCCCACCGCCGAATGGAAGGCGCTGCATCCGGAGTACCGGCATGAGCCGCGCATGGCGCTCGACGCCGGAGCCGACGGCATGGACGTGGTGGCACGGATTCTCGACGGTGCGGTGTCGCGGCTGAATCCGGGCGGCACCCTGATCTGCGAGGTGGGCGGCAGCGTCGATGAGTTCGAGGCGCGCTGGCCGCGGCTGCCGGTGACCTGGATCGAGTTCGATCGCGGCGGCGACGGCGTGTTCGTGATCGGCCGCGAGGCGCTGCAGGAGCAGCTCTGAGATGTCGGGCAACTCGCTGGGCAAGCTGTTCTGCGTCACCAGCTTTGGCGAAAGCCACGGCGCGGCGATCGGCTGCGTCGTTGACGGCTGTCCGCCCGGGCTGGCACTGACCGAGGCTGACATCCAGGTCGAACTGGATCGTCGCAAGCCGGGCACTTCGAAGTACGTGACCCAGCGCCGCGAAGCCGACCAGGTCGAGATTCTCTCCGGCGTGTTCGAGAGCCGCACCACCGGCACGCCGATCGCCTTGCTGATCCGCAACACCGATCAGCGCTCGTACGACTACGAAAAGATCCGCCAGGTGTTCCGGCCCAATCACGCCGACTACGCCTACGTGCAGAAATATGGCATCCGCGACCATCGCGGCGGCGGGCGTTCCAGCGCGCGCGAGACCGCGGTGCGGGTCGCCGCCGGAGCGATCGCGAAGAAGTATTTGCGCGAGCGCCTGGGCGTCGAGATCCGCGCCTGCCTGGAGCAGATGGGTCCGATTGCGCTGGAGCGCAAGGACTGGACGGCTGTCAGTGCCAATCCGTTCTTCTGCCCGGATCCGACGCGGGTGTCGGAGCTCGAGGCACTGATCGACCAGCTGCGCGCCGAAGGTGATTCGGTCGGTGCGCGACTGTACGTCGAGGCGCGCAACGTGCCGCCGGGACTGGGCGAGCCGGTCTACGACCGCCTCGATGCCGAAATCGCCTATGCCCTGATGTCGATCAACGCGGTCAAGGGCGTGGAGATCGGCGACGGCATGCGCGTGGCGCAGATGCGCGGCACCGAGCACCGTGACGAGATGGCGCCGCAGGGCTTTCTGGCCAACCACTCCGGCGGCGTGGCGGGCGGCATCTCCACCGGACAGACCGTTTACGCGCGGCTGGCAATCAAGCCGACCTCGAGCATCACGACGCCCGGCCAGTCGATCGACGAAACCGGTGCCGCGGTCGAAATGCGCACCACCGGGCGTCACGACCCCTGCGTCGGCCTGCGCGCCGTGCCGATTGCCGAGGCGATGCTCGCGCTGGTGCTGATGGATCATTTCCTCCGCCATCGTGCGCAGAACGCCGACGTGGTCCCGCCGACGCCACGCATCCCGGGCGAGGTGCCCTGAACCCGTGCTCCCGTCTTCCGCAGGCGTCGAGCGCCTGCAGTGGCGTTTGGCGAGCTTCTACCTGTTCTACTACGCGACGGTCGGTGCGTTCCTGCCTTACTGGGCGCCGTATCTGCAGTCGCGGGGCTTCAGCGCGACGCAGATGGGGGTGGCCTTCGCGCTGATGGGCGTGATGCGCTCGGTCGTGCCGCTGGCCTGGGGCTGGTGGGCCGATCACCGCGGCAGCCGCATCGAGCTGATCCGCTGGGCGGCGCTGGCGGCGCTGCTGACCTTCATGGCGATCCCGTTTGCCGACGGCGTGTTCTGGATCGGCGCGCTGATGGTCGCCTACACGCTGTTCTGGCATGCGCTGCTGCCGCAGTTCGAGGTGGTCGCGCTGACCCATCTGCAAGTCAGCGGCGGCGACTACAGCCGCGTGCGGCTGTGGGGTTCGGTGGGTTTCGTGCTCGCCGTCCTGGGGCTGGGCGCCGCCCTCGACGTGACCGGCATCATCTGGCTGCCGTGGCTGGTCGGCGGGCTGTGGCTGGGTATGGCCTTGTCGGCCTGGGTCGTGCCCGAAGCGCCGCGGCTGCACCCGGCGGATGCGGCGCGCAGTTCGGTCCGCGCCGTGCTGCGGCGCCCGGAAGTGATCGCGCTGCTGGGCGCCTGTTTTGCCTCGCAGCTGAGCTTTGCGCCGTACTACAACTTCTTCACCCTGTTCCTCGAACGCCACGGCTACAGCCGCAGCGCCGCCGGCCTGCTGTGGTCGCTGGGGGTGGTGGCCGAGATCGGCCTGTTCATGATCGTGGGCCGGCTGATCGCCGCGGTGGGGGCGCGCCGCCTGATGCTGGCGGTGCTGATCACCACCGGGTTGCGCTGGTGGCTGACGGCCGCGGGCATCGAGTCCTGGAGCTTGCTGATCCTGGCGCAGCTGTCTCATGCCGTGACCTTCGGCGCCTACCATGCGGTCGCCGTGTATTACGTCCAGCGCCTGTTTCCGGCGGACCTGCAGGGGCGCGGGCAGGCGATCTACAACGCGATCGCCTACGGCGTCGGCGGATCGATCGGCAGCCTCGCTGCCGGCCTGATCTGGGAGCGGATCTCGCCGGAAGCGGTGTTCTACGGCGCCGGTGCGGCGGCACTGGTGGGCTGGTGGGTGGCCTGGCGCGGGCTGCCGCACACGCCGCGGTAGCCGCGCCCGCTCAGGGACTCTCGCTGGCGATGCGGTCCGAGCGGCGGCGTGCCGAGCTGGTCGTCATGCGCTGCGGCGGGGTCGAGCGCCGCGCCCGGATCCGCATCAGGTTGAGACGGTCGCGCCAGCGCGCCCAGAAGGCCTCGCGGCTGATGCGCAGCTCGATGGTGCCGGTCGGGGTCAGCCGGTACCAGGGCTCGGTGCCGACCATCGTGCGGTCGATGTAGTGCAGCGCATACAGCTCCTCGAGCAGGCCTTCGAGATCGGCCATGCGCAGGCCGGTGGCATTCCAGTCATCGGTCAGATCGCCATGACTGAGCAGCATGCCGCAATCGAGGCGATCTTCCAGCATCTTCGCGAATGCAGTCATCAGTGTGCTGCGAGTGATCTTCATAACATTGCCGAGCTTCAGCCTTCCTTTATATCGGCCTGCTGCCGCACGGCGGATGGTTTATTGATTCATCCGCTTGTGGGTAACAGCTCGATCAGCGCCCGCGCCGCGCGCGACACCGCGCGATGCCGGTGCTGGGCGGTGCCCAGCACGCGCTGCATTTGCAGCCCCGGCACCGACAGCTCGCACAGCGTCTTGTCGGTCATTGAGCGCGGCAGCACGCTCCAGCCCAGGCCGATGGCGGCCAGCATCTTCAGCGTCTCGAGATAGTTCGTTGCCAGCCGTACGCGCGGCTCCAGGCCGTGGCGCTGCAGTGCCTGGCGCACGATGCGGTGGGTGTAGGTCGCCGCGTCGGGAAGCACGGCGGGATACTCGGCCAGCTGCGTCAGTTGCGGGCGGCGCACGCGCGCCAGCGGATGGGTCGGCGCCACGACCACCGCCAGCGGGTCGGGCCAGACCGCACGGACGTCGAGCGATTCGATCGGCTGCAGCGGCAGGGTGACGATGCCGAGCTCGAGCTTGCCGGCCACGACGGCTTCGCAGGCCACCTCCGAGTCCATGAAGTGCAGGTCCAGATCGACGTCGGGGTAGCGCTGGGTATAGCTGCGCAGCACCGGCGGCAGGCGATGCAGGCCGATGTGATGGCTGGTGCCGATCGACAGCCGTCCACGCACCTCGTGCGACAGCTGCGACAGCGCGCGCCGGCCATCCTCGATGTCCTGCAGCACCTTGCGCGCGTGCGGCAGCAAAGCGCGGCCGGCGTCGGTCAGGCCGACCTTCCGGGCCACGCGATCGAACAGGCTGGCACCGATCTGCTGCTCGAGCGCCGTGATCCGTTTGCTGACCGCGGGCTGGGAGATGTGCAGCGCCTGCGCGGCCTGGGTGAACGACGCGGTGTCGGCGACCTCGACGAACGCGCTGAGAAGCTGGGTGTCCATGGGCAAGGCTCGTGATTCCGCAAGGGAATGGAGTATATGAAAACGATTCATTGGAGTAATTGCGGTCGCCTGCCTAAGATGCGCGCCTGTCTCCCGCCACCGGATGCGTCCGAACACAGCGCCATGGGCATCACCCTCTACGACAAGATTTGGAACGCGCACGTCGTTGCCGACCATGGCGACGGCTCCGCATTGATTTACATCGACCGGCATCTGGTGCACGAAGTCACCAGTCCTCAGGCCTTTGACGGCCTGCGCCTGAATCACCGCAGCCCCTGGCGGCTGAGCGCCAATCTCGCCGTCGCCGACCACAATGTGCCGACGACCGCGGACCGCGTGCAGGGGATCCGGGATCCGATCTCGCGCGCGCAGGTCGATGCGCTCGACGCCAACTGCGCCGAGTTCGGCATCACCGAGTTCCGCATGACCGACCGCCGCCAGGGCATCGTGCACGTGGTCGGGCCGGAGCAGGGGGCGACGTTGCCGGGCATGACCGTGGTCTGCGGCGATTCGCACACGGCCACGCACGGCGCGTTCGGCGCGCTGGCATTCGGCATCGGCACCTCGGAGGTCGAGCACGCGCTGGCCACGCAGACGCTGGTGCTGAAGAAGGCCAAGACGATGCTCGTCCGCGTCAACGGCCGCGTCGCTGCGGGGGTGACGGCAAAGGACATCGCGCTGGCGATCATCGGCCGGATCGGCACCGCCGGCGGCACCGGCCATGTGATCGAATATGCCGGCGAAGCCATCGACGATCTGTCGATGGAGGGGCGGATGACGCTGTGCAACATGTCCATCGAGGGCGGCGCCCGCGCCGGACTGGTGGCGGTCGACGACAAGACGATCGCCTACGTGAAGGGGCGCCCGTATGCGCCGCGTCCCGAGCAGTGGGACGCGGCGGTGGCGAACTGGAAGCAGCTCAGGAGCGACGCCGATGCGCGCTTCGATGCCGTGGTCGAGATCGACGCCACCGCCATCGAGCCGCAGGTGAGCTGGGGGACATCGCCCGAGATGGTGGGGCCGGTGTCGGCACGCGTTCCGGATCCGGCGCGGGAAGCCGATCCGGTCAAGCGCGCCGGCATGGAAAAGGCGCTGGCGTACATGGGGCTGAGCGCCGGCACGCCGATCGAGCAGATCGCGATCGACAAAGTCTTCATCGGCTCCTGCACCAACTCGCGGATCGAGGACCTGCGCGCCGCCGCGGCGGTGGTGCAGGGCAAGCGCAAGGCGGCGAATGTCAAGCTGGCGCTGGTGGTCCCGGGGTCCGGTCTGGTCAAGGCGCAGGCCGAGGCCGAAGGGCTGGACAAGATCTTTGCCTCCGCCGGCTTCGAGTGGCGCGAGCCGGGCTGTTCGATGTGTCTGGCGATGAATGCGGATCGGCTCGAGCCCGGTGAGCGCTGCGCGTCGACCAGCAACCGCAACTTTGAGGGCCGTCAGGGGCAGGGCGGCCGCACGCATCTGGTGTCGCCGGCGATGGCTGCAGCCGCCGGCATCGCCGGCCATTTTGTCGATGTCAGGAGCCTGTGAACATGCGCGCTTTTACTGTGCTGCAGTCCAAGGTCGCGCCGCTGGACCGGCCCAACGTGGATACCGACGCGATCATTCCCAAGCAGTACCTCAAGTCGATCCGCCGGACCGGATTCGGCCCGTTTCTGTTTGACGACTGGCGCTACCTGGATCCGGGCACCCTGGACGTCGACCCGGCGACGCGCCGGCCCAATCCCGCGTTCGTGCTCAACGATTTGACCCACGCGGGTGCGCAGATCCTGGTCGCGCGCGACAATTTCGGCTGCGGCTCGTCACGCGAGCACGCTGTGTGGGCGCTCGATGACTATGGGTTCCGCGCCGTCATCGCGCCCAGCTTTGCCGATATCTTCTACTCCAACTGTTTCAAGAACGGCGTGCTGCCGATCGTGCTCAAGCCCGACGAGGTGCAGGCGATCTTTGCGCTGGTGCAGGCCAGTGCTCAGGCGCAGGTGACCATCGACCTGCCGGCGCAGCAGGTGCGGCTGCCCGATGGGCGGGCGTTTGCATTCCCCATCAATCCGCATCACAAGCACAACCTGCTCAACGGCCTCGACGAGATCGGCCTGACGCTGCAGCAGGCGGACGCCATCCGCGCCTACGAGGCCCGGCGTCGCGCCGAAGCGCCCTGGCTGTTCGCCTGATCACACGGAATGCAACACATGAAGATTCTGATTCTCCCCGGCGACGGCATCGGTCCGGAGATTCTGGCTGAGGCGGTCAAGGTGCTGGAGGTGTTGAAGGCCGAGGGCGAGCCGCTCGAGTGGACCTTCGGCCATCTGGGGGGCGCGGCCTACGATGCCGAGGGGCATCCGTATCCGCCGAGCACGCAGCAGGCCGCGCGCGCCGCCGATGCGATCCTGATGGGCGCGGTCGGCGGTCCGAAGTACGACGCGCTGCCGCGCGAACTGCGGCCTGAGCGCGGCATCCTCGGCATCCGCAAGGACCTGGGCCTGTTCGCGAACTTGCGCCCGGCGCTGGCCTACGCGGAGCTGGCGGCGGCGTCGTCGTTCAAGCCGGAGGTCATCGCCGGCCTGGACCTGCTGATCCTGCGCGAGCTCACCGGCGATATCTATTTCGGTCAGCCGCGCGGACGCCGCACCACCGCCGACGGTCATGCCGAAGGCTACGACACCATGCACTACAGCGCGCCGGAGATCGAGCGCATCGCCCATCTGGCGTTTCAGGCCGCACGCAAGCGCCAGCGGCGCGTCTGCAGCGTCGACAAGGAAAACGTGCTCGAGACGTCGCGGCTGTGGCGCGAGGTCGTGAGTGCGGTCGGCCGGCAGTATCCCGACGTCGAGCTGACGCACATGTACGTCGACAACGCGGCGATGCAGCTGGTGAAAAAGCCCAAGCAGTTCGATGTGATCGTCACCGGCAACCTGTTCGGCGACATCCTGTCGGACGAAGCCTCGATGCTCGCCGGTTCGATCGGCATGCTGCCATCGGCGTCTCTGGATGCGCACAACAAGGGCCTGTACGAGCCGATCCATGGCAGCGCGCCGGACATTGCCGGCCAGGACAAGGCCAATCCGCTGGCGACGATTCTGTCCGTCGGCATGATGTTCAAGTACAGCTTCAACCGCGCCGATCTGTCGGATCGCATCGATGCGGCGGTCCGGCGCGTGCTCGGCGACGGCAAGCGCACCGGCGACATCGCCCAGCCCGGCGAGACGGTGATCGGCACGCGCGCCATGGGCGAGGCGGTGGTGGCCGCGCTGAAGCGTTGAACGCGCGCGGCGCGATTGTGGTGGCGGCCTGACCCAGGCCACGTGATGGAGAGGTGAGATGAGAAAGGTCGGTTTGGTGGGCTGGCGCGGGATGGTCGGGTCGGTGCTGATGCAGCGCATGCAGGACGAGGGCGACTTCGCGCTGATCGAGCCGCATTTCTTCACGACGTCCAACATCGGCGGCGCGGGCCCGAGGATCGGCGGGCGCGAGACCGCTGCGCTGCTCGATGCCAACAGCATCGATGCGCTCAAGGCGATGGACATCGTCATCACCTGCCAGGGTGGCGACTACACGAACGCGGTGTTCCCGAAGCTGCGTTCCGCCGGCTGGAACGGCTACTGGATCGACGCCGCCTCGGCGCTGCGGATGCAGGATGACGCGGTGATCATCCTGGATCCGGTGAACCGGCCGGTGATCGACGCGGCCTTGGCCGATGGCGTGAAGAACTACGTCGGCGGCAACTGCACGGTGTCGCTGATGCTGATGGCGGTCGGCGCGCTGTACAAGCGCGACCTGGTCGAGTGGATGTCCGCGATGACCTACCAGGCGGCGTCGGGCGCCGGCGCGCAGAACATGCGCGAGCTGCTGAGTCAGATGGGCGTGCTCGAGCGCGCAGTGGCCGCCGAGCTCGCCAATCCGGCAGCGGCGATCCTCGACATCGATCGCAAGGTTGCCGCCGCGCAGCGCGCGGCCGAGTTCCCGGTGCAGCAGTTCGGCGCGCCGCTGGCCGGTTCGCTGATCCCGTACATCGACAAGCAGCTCGAATCGGGCCAGTCGAAGGAGGAGTGGAAAGGGCAGGCCGAAACCAACAAGATTCTCGGCCGCGCCGCCGATCCGATTCCGGTGGACGGAATCTGCGTGCGCATCGGCGCGATGCGCTGCCATTCGCAGGCTTTGACGATCAAGCTCCGGCGCGACGTGCCCCTGGGCGAGATCGAGGACATGATCCGCGCCGACAATGCCTGGGTGCGCCTGATTCCGAATACGCGCGAGGAGTCGATGCGCAGCCTGACGCCGGTCGCGGTGACCGGCACGCTGGACGTCGCGGTGGGTCGTCTGCGCAAGCTCAACATGGGCCCGGCGTATCTCGGCGCGTTCACCGTGGGCGATCAGCTGCTGTGGGGCGCGGCCGAGCCGTTGCGGCGCATGCTGCGCATCCTGCTGGAGCGATAGCGCTACAATTGCCGGCTTTTCCGGGGCCGTCGATGAAGCGTCGTTACGATCTTGCAGTGCTGGGCGCGGACAGCCCCGTGGGGGCGGCGCTGCTCGAACTGATCGCCGAGCGGCGCTTCCCGGCCGGCGAGATCTCGGCGCTGGCGGCCCAGCCCGAGGAAGGCGCCACCGCGGAGTTCGCCGGCGCGACGCTGGCGCTCGATGATGCGGCAGCGTTCGATTACCGCCAGGTCCAGCTCGCCTTTCTCGCCAGTGATGACCCCCGTCTGGTGGCCGAGGCCGAACGTGCGGCGGACAGTGGCTGCGTCGTCATCGATGCGGCCGGCGCGCCCTGGGGCGATCCGGAAATTCCGCGCGTGGTGGCGCAGATCAATCCGCAGGCGCTGGCCGGCTTCAATGGCAGGGGCATTGTCGGCGCCCCCGACCGGCTGGTGGTGCCGCTGGCCTTGGCGCTGTCGCCGCTGCAGCGGCTGGCGCCGATCCAGCGCATTAGCGCGACCGCCATCGTGCCCGCCTCGGACGGCGGACGTCCGGCGCTGGAGGACCTGGCGCGCGAAACCACCGCGCTGCTCAATGCCCGGCATTACGAGCGTCAGCATTTCCCGCAGCAGATTGCGTTCAACATCCACGGGCAGATCGGGCCGGCCGGCGCCAGCGGCGCGACCGCGCGCGAGATCGCCGTCGCCGATGACCTGCGCCAGCTGCTGGGTGCTGATGCGTGTGCCGTCGGGCTGACCGTGGTCCAGGCTGCGGTGTTCTTCGGTTACGCGATCGCCTGCGAGGTCGAACTGGCGTCGCCGGTGGCATTCGAGGCGATGACGCAGGCGCTGCGCTCGGCACCGGGCATCGAGCTGGTGGACAGTCCCGAGGCCGCGGATTGCCCGTCGCCCGTGGTCGATGCCACCAGCACCGGGGCGGTGCGCGTTGCACGCCTGCGCCCGGGTCCCGGCGCGGCGACGGCCTTGCTGTGGCTCACGGCCGACAACATTCGCGCCGCGGCGGCGATGAACGCGCTGGCCTGCGCCGAGCTGCTGGTGCGCGACCATCTCTAGCGCGTCGGTGGCAACCGGCGCATGGCGGCGGGGCGCCCGCCTGCAGACGCTTTGGTTGCTGGATTAATAATTCATCGGGTATAAAAGGGCTTATACGCGCAAATTAACCTGCCGCATGAACACACTTGGATCACACGCGGCCGGTTGGCTTCCGGAGAGGATATGAGGCGCTCGCTCCCCCTTACCGCGGCTCTGCTGTCGGCAGCGTGGCTCTCCACGGCCGGCGCACTGGGCCTGGGTGAAATCGAGGTCCAGTCCCGCCTCAACCAGCGCTTTGTCGCGTCGATACCAGTGACCGCGACCGCTGCGGAGGAGCTTGAAAGCCTGCGCGTGTCGCTGGCGAGTAATGCCGAGTTCGCCCGCGCGGGACTGGAGCGTCCGGCGTTTCTGTCGACACTGCGCTTTGCCGTCAAGACTGACGGTGTGCCGCGCATCGAAATCAGCAGCGACCAGATGGCGCGCGAACCTTTCCTGACGCTGCTGCTCGAAGTGCGTGATGGCGGCAGCCGCCTGGTGCGCGAATACACCGTCTTCCTCGATCCGCCCGATTACATCGCGCCGAGCCCGGGCGCGGCCACGTTTTACGAAACGGCCCCGGAGGCGGCGAGCAGCCGGCCGCCGGCAGCCGAGCCGAAGCCGGCGCCGACAGCAGCGGCGGTGCGCCCGTCGGCGCCGAGCGCGGATGCCCCGGCCCTTGCGGCGCCCCGGCCGGCACCGCCGCCGCCGCCGGTCGCGGCGGCCACTGGCGATCGTTACGGGCCGATCGCGGCCAAGGAAACGCTGTGGAGCGTTGCCACGCGGCTGCGCCCGGCGGGCGCGACGATGGATCAGGTTCTGCTGGCGCTGTATACCCGCAATCCGGCTGCGTTCGAGGGCGGCATCAATGGCCTGCGCAAGGGTGCCGTGCTGCAGGTGCCCTCGGCGGCCGAGATCCTGGCGCAGAATCCGGAGGCCGCGCGCGCCGAGGTGATGCGCCTGCGCGAAGCGACAGCCCCGGTGTCCCCGACGGTGGCCGCACCGAGCGTGACTGCACCGGCGAGCGTGACTGCACCAGCGCCTTCGCGCGCCCCGATCGAGCTGCCGCCCACCGAGCCGCTGCCGACGCCGACGCCGACCCCGGCACCGCCGGTGGCGCCGACAGAGGCGATGGGCGCGCCGGCTGCCGAGGTCGACCCGGCGGCGCTGGCCCCGGCGGCGGAGACGCCGGCTGCCGCGATTGCCGATCCGGCAGAGACGCTCGAAGCAACGGCACTCGACGCCGCGACCGAGACGGTCCCCGAGCTCCCCGCGCCGGCAGCGTCGCTGCCCGCCGCAGCGGCGCCGGTCATTGCCCCTGACGCGGCGCAGCAACCCGCGGCCGCCGAGCCGCCCGGACTGCTCGAGACGCTGCTGCTGCCCCTGGCCGGCGGACTGGCTGTGCTGCTGGGCGCGGGCTTCTTGGTGTCGCGGATGCTGGGGCGGCGGAAAGCGGCGGCAGCGCGCATGCAGGCACCTGCCGGCGGCGCGCGTGCGGGCGCGGTGGTCCCCAAGCCGGCCGCGGTTGCCGCCGCGACTGCCGCAGCGGGCCCCAAGCGCAGCGTGCAGGATGAACTCGAGGCGCTGCAGGCGTCGCTCGATTCAGGTCACGACGGGACCGTCGATGAGCTGCCCACCGAGCAACTGGCGACCCAGCAGTTCGAGACGCAGCAGCTGGAGACACAGCAGCTCGAGACCCAGCAGATCCAGACCCAGCAGCTGCGCTCCGCCGGATCGGGGGCGAAGCCGGCGCTGGTCGAGCCGACGCTGACACGGGCGCCGGCGGCTGGCGGCGACACCACGGGGGTCGATTTCGACCTCACCGGCGAGTTTGAGTCGCAGACCGTCCAGATCAATCTGGATGCCAATGATCCGGTGTCCGAGGCCGACTTCCATCTGGCCTACGGCCTGTATGACGAAGCCGCGCTGCTGCTGACACAGGCGGCGGAGAAGGAGCCTCATCGCGGCGATATCCGCGTCAAGCTCGCCGAGACCTATTTTGCTGCCGGCAAGGCTGACGAGTTTCTCGCCTGCGCCGAGGCTGCCAAGCCCTTGCTGGCTCCTGGCGATTGGCAGAAGGTGGCCATCATGGGGCAGCAGCTGTGCCCCGACGCGGCACTGTTCGGCGGCGCATCGGCAGGGGCGGCGAGCGCGGCGGCGGACGCGGCGGCTGCCGATGTCGATCTCGACCTGAACATGGACGCGCCGCTGGCGCCCGACACTGCCGTGGCGGGCGGCGCAGAAGCCGACGCGAAGCTGGATTTCAAGCTCGAAGATCTCGATCTGCCGAAGCTGGATGAGCCGCAGCTGGAGCTGGCCGCCAGCGACAAGGGCGAGGCGCTGGAGTTCGATCTGAGCGAGTTTGACCTGGCGACGCCGGAGCCGGCGGCGGAGAAGCCGGCCGCGGCGGGCGGCGCCGCGGGCGAAAACGCCGTTGATTTCGATCTCGATCTGACTGCGTTCGATCTGGCCGCGGCGGAGCCGGCCGGCAGTCAGCCGGCTGCGTCGGCACCCGGTGCATCTCCGGCCGCCGAGATGTCCACGGCTGACAGCGATATCCGTCTTGAGGATATCGACCTCGGCGAGATGGCCGCCGACAGCGGCCAGGCCGCCGGCGACGAGGCGGCCACCAAGCTCGATCTGGCGCGGGCCTACGTCGAGATGGGTGATCACGAGATGGCGCGCGCGCTGCTCGATGAGGTGATGGAGCAAGGCAACGCCCGCCAGCAGCAGGATGCCAAGGTCCTGATCGATCGTCTTGGCTGACGCCCGTCGGCCGATGCATCCAGCGGTTCGGCTGTTGTGCCTGCTTGCCGTTGCCGCTGCGCTGCCCACGGTGAGCCTGCCCGCATTGGCGCTGCTGTGCGCGGTCAGTCTGCTGGTCTACGTGCGGGTCGCCGCCAGCGCCTTGCCGCGGCTGCGCGGCGGGCTGTTCCGACTGCGCTGGCTGTTGCTCGCGATCTTCGTCCTCTATGGTGGCTGTACGCCGGGCGAGCCGCTGCTGCAGACCTTGCCGGGATTCAGTCGCGAGGGCCTGACTGAAGGCGCGCGACGCGCGCTGGTGCTGGTCGATCTGCTGATTCTGGTCTATCTGCTGCTGGCGCTGACCGCCATCGCCGAGCTGGTCGCGGCGTTGCAGCTGTTGCTGAGCCCGCTGCGCGCGGTCGGGGTCGATCCGGCCCGCGTGGCGCTGCGTCTGGGACTGGCGCTGGAGGGCGTCGGCGAGATGCAGGGGCGGCTGAAGGGCTACGCCCGGGGCGATGGCAGTGCCTGGGAGCGGGCCGCCCGCCTGATCGAGGACATCGAGGCGCGTGCGGCATCGGCTGCGCCGGCGCCGGTGCAGCTGGCATCGCCCGCACCCCCGCGCTGGTGGGAATGGCTGTTGCCCGCCGTGCTGCTGCTGGTCCTGCAGCGGTGGACGCCATGACGCGCTTCGCGGCGGGCATCGAATACGTCGGCACCGAATATTGCGGCTGGCAGGCGCTGCAGGGCCGGCGCACGGTGCAGCAGGAACTCGAGCGGGCCCTGAGCCGCGTTGCGGACCATGCGATCACGGTGACCGCGGCCGGACGCACCGATGCGGGCGTGCACGCCTTGCAGCAGGTGGTGCATTTCGATGCGGTGGCCGAGCGCAGCGGCTATGCCTGGCTGCTGGGCACCAACAGCAATCTTGCACCGGACCTGAGCCTGAGCTGGATTCAGGCCGTGCCGGCGCATTTCCACGCGCGCCACGCGGCCCAGCGGCGGCGCTACCGCTATGTGATGCACAACCGGCGCGCGCGCAGTGCGCTGCTGCGCCAGCGGGCGGCCTGGTGGCCGCAGGCGCTCGATGCGAGTGCGATGCACGTGGCGGCGCAGGCGCTGATCGGAGAGCTGGATTTCTCCGCATTCCGCGACTCGCAGTGCCAGTCGCCGACGCCGATGCGGCGCCTCGAGTCGATCGAGGTGCGCCGTCGCGGTGATTTTGTCGTCATCGACGTCTGTGGCAATGCCTTCCTGCACCACATGGTGCGCAACATCGCCGGCACACTGGCGCTGGTCGGCGTGGGCAAACAAGCGGTGGACTGGGTCGCGGAGGTGCTCGCGTCGCGGGACCGGCGTCGGGCCGGCATGACGGCGCCGGCCGAGGGACTCTATTTCGTGGGCCCGGAATATCCGGCAGAATTCGGCCTCCCGCCGCCGCCCCAGCCCTGGTTTCCCGCGTAGTGCCACGTACCCGCATCAAGTTCTGCGGCATCCGCCGGAAGGCGGACGCCGAGGCCGCCGTCGCCCTGGGCGTGGATGCACTGGGCTTCGTGCTGGTGCCCAAGTCCCGGCGCTATATCGCCGCGGAGCGTGCCGCAGCGATCCGCGCGCAGCTGCCGCCGTTTGTCGCAAGCGTTGCGCTGTTCATGGACGCGCCGGCGGCTGAGGTGCAGCAGGCCATCGACGCGCTGCGCCCGGACCTGCTGCAGTTTCATGGACAGGAGGAGCCGGCGTTCTGCGCCAGCTTC
>JBFHQK010000029.1:0-17494 GCA_041592255.1 Fontimonas sp. | reverse complement strand
GGCCGCCACCGTACTCGGATAGCGCGCGTTGACCATGGTGCCGACTTCATGGTTAAGGTCGGAAAGCCGCATGACACCGAGCGCGGCTACGCCGCATAACAGCGCAATCACCAGGCTGAAGCCGACGGTCAGGCGCATGCCAATTTTCATGTTGCGGAACACGGTGAGATCTCCTCGGAAGACATTGTGATTGCGGCGCCGGCACTGGCAGCTGCCGGCACCTGCACGCGGGTGGTGGAAGCGAGCAGAGCCGGCGCGTCGAGAATCAGTGCGACTTCACCGCTGCCGAGAATCGTCGAGCCGGCGATGCCGCTCTGGTTACGCAGCAACGGACCCAGCGGCTTGATCACCGTCTGCAGTTCGCCGCGCAGGCGATCGACAACCAGGCCGGCCTTGCCCCCGCCGCAACGGACGACGACGATGTTTTCGTGTGTGGGGGCAGCGCCGCCGATGGCGAGCAGCTCGCGCAGGCGACGGCACGCCAGCACTTCGCCCCGCAGTTCGAGATAGCCGAGTTCGGCGGTGGCGCGCTGCGCGCCGCTGGGCATCTCCAGGCACTCGACGACGATGTCCAGCGGCAGCACGAACTGGCGCCCGGCGATCTCGACCAGAAAGCCGTCGATGATCGCGAGCGTCAATGGCAACCGGATCCGGATCCGCGTGCCGTGGCCGCTGCTGCTGCGCACATCGATCGAGCCGCGCAGCGCTTCGATGTTGCGGCGGACCACGTCCATGCCGACGCCGCGACCCGAGAGGTTGGAGACCTGCTCGGCGGTCGACAGCCCCGGTTCGAAGATCAGGGCGTAGACCTGCTCATCGGTGAGCGTCCGTCCCGGTTCGATGAGTCCGCGCTCGACGGCTTTGCGCAGGATGCGGTCGCGGTCGAGACCGCGACCGTCGTCGGCGACTTCGATGACGATGCTGCCGGACTCGTGAAACGCGGTCAGCTTCACGGTGCCCGCGGGCGGCTTGCCGGCAGCGCGGCGCACGTCGGGGGGCTCGATACCATGGTCGATGGCATTGCGGACCAGGTGCGTCAGCGGGTCGCGGATCTTCTCGACCACGGTCTTGTCGAGTTCGGCGTCCTCGCCGGTGATCTCCAGGCGGATGTCCTTGCCGAGTTCGTGGCTGACGTCGCGCACCACGCGCTGGAAGCGGCGGAACGTTTCGCCGATCTCGACCATGCGCAGCGCCAGGGTACGGTCGCGGATGCGCTCGATCATGCGATTGAGCAGGCCCATGGTCTCCTGCAGCGCTGGCGTTCCACCGCTCCGCGCCAGCAAGGTTGCCGATGCGCCGGCAATCACCATCTCGCCGACATCATTGATCAGGTCTTCGAGTTTCTGCGCGTCGACACGCACCAGTGCCGCGTCCTTGCGCTCCGGTGCGTCGCCCCGTGGCGCGGGCGGGCAGGGCGCGTCCGCGCACGGTGCCGTCGCAGCAGCGGTAGCGGTGATGCGGGCGACCTCGGCAGCGCTCAGTGCGCCGCAGGCCTGCAGCAGCTCGGCACCGCGCGCGGCGCCTTCCGGCAGCGCCTGCAGCAGCGCGCGGTAATCGCCGAGCGCACCGTGCGGCGCCAGCAGGTGGATGCAGCTGTCGTCGCGCACGAACTCGAAAACCGCATCGATCGCCGCCAGCGGCGCGTCGGTCCACAGCCGCACCTCAAAGCCGAGGTAGCAGCACTCCGGGTCCATCTCCGGCGCCGGCGGCAGCCGCTCACAGACCGTGGTGACCTCGGTGCGTCCGAGCGTGGCGAGCTCGCGCAGCAGGGATTGCGGCTCGATGCCGCGGCGCATCACGTCGGGGCACAGGCGGATCGAGACATGCCAGGCGTCATTGGCCACCGCATCGGCGCCCGCGGACGGTGCCGAGACCGGTGGCGGTCGCTCGGGGTCCGCGGTCGCTGAGCGGTGCGGCGCCGCGTAGCCTGACAGGCGAGCCTGCAGCGCCTGCGCACGGGCGTCGATGGCGGCAGGGTCGCGATCGGTGGCGTGCGTGAGCTGGGCCAGCATTGCGCCGAGCTGGTCGGTGCAGTCAAGCAGCAGCGCAATCAGCGCGTCGTCCACCGCCAGCTCCGCGGAGCGGACGCGGTCGAGTACCGTCTCCAGCGCGTGGGCAAATCTGACAATGGCATCCAGGTCGAACAGACCGGCCGAGCCCTTGATCGTGTGGGCGGCGCGGAACAGGGCCGCGATGGCCTCGCGGTCGTTGTTGTCGCGTTCGATCTGCAGGATCGCATCCTCCATCATCGTGAGCAGGTCGCTGCTCTCGGCGAGGAAGGTGTTGAAGATGTCGGCGTGGCTCATGGCGCAGCCGCTTCCGCGCGCGTCGCGTCACCGCGGGGCGCATCCAGGTCAAACCAGGGTTCGGCCGCGCAGCGGCGCATCGTCGCGTGCACTGGGGCGCTGACATCAGTCAGGCGCAGGTGCCTGCCGGCGTCACGCGCCTCGCGCCACAGCAGCAGCAACAGCTGCAGGCCGGCAGTATCGAAGCGCTCCACGCCCGACAGGTTGAGATCGATGCGATCGGCCCGCGCAAGCACCGCGAGCAGCGGCGCTTTGGCCCGGGTTACCGTGTCGATCGCCAGCGCTCCCTGCACCACGACGGCGCAGCCGTTCGCCCGCTCCTCGGCCATGATTTGCATGAATGCCCCCTTCACCATGCGACTGTCCGGATTGCAGACGGTCGGTGCGGGGTGAACGGGTGCGCGGTTTGAGCTGGCCGGGCGCTTGAGCCGACGAACGGTAGGCAACGGCGCCGTCGCCAATTCCTCATCTTCGCCGCAGCGTGCCGGTCGAGGCTTGCGCGCCGGCGCGGCGCAGGCGGCTCAGCGGCCGCGTGGTGTCAGCCGCGATCCAGCGGCGGCGGTGCGTTCACGACCGTGAGCCGTGGATGCCGGGCGCGGCGCAGCTTCAGACGCCCGGCGCGCCCGGGAAGCCGATGTAGTACTGGCCGGTGAGCATGCCGCCGTCGACCGCGATTTCGGCGCCGCACAGATACGACGATTCGTCGCTGGCGAGGAACAGGTTGGTGGCCGCGACTTCCTCGGGCGTCCCGGCGCGCTGCATCGGCACCATCGCGTAGCGCTTGTTGAGCTCGGCTCTGGGCTCGGCATAGGGATTGCCCATCGCGGTGTCGATGCCGCCCGGATGCACCGAGTTCACGCGCACGCCGCGGTGCCCGTATTCCATCGCCGCGACCTTGGTGAAACCGCGCACCGCCCACTTGCTCGCGCAGTAGGCGCCGAGTCCGTTCGCCGCCTTCATGCCGTCGGCCGACGAGATGTTGATGATCGACCCGCGGCCGCGCGCGAGCATCTGGGCGCCGACCAGCCGGGTGCCGAGGAAGCAGCCGACCAGATTGACGTTGAGCACGCGCTCGAACTCGGCCTTCTGCGTTTCGGCGATGGTCCGGAACAGCAGCACGCCGGCATTGTTGACGAGCACATCGATCGGGCCGAAGGCCTGGGCCGTGTGCGCGATCAGCTGCTCCCAGCTGGCCTCGTCGGTGACATCGTGATGCACAAACCGGGCGCGCTCGCCGAGTTCGCCGGCGAGCCGGGCGCCGTCGGTTTCGAGCACGTCGGCAATGATCACGCGGGCGCCATGCTCAACGAACAGGCGCGCGGTGGCCGCGCCCATGCCGCGTGCCGCGCCGGTGATCAGCGCCACTTTGCCATCGAGTCGTGTCATGTCGCTCCCCGCTGCCGGTTGCCGTCCTCCGGCATCATCGGCGCGCGGACCGGCGCGCAGCGTCGTCCGAATGAACGACGCCCAGACGCGCGCAGCCGGCCGCGGGCTGCGCGCGGTGCCCGCGCTTCAGGCGCGCTGCGCGGGCTGCAGCGGCAGGCCCAGTTCTTCGAGCACGAACAGCGGTCCGATCAGCAGGAACACCAGGTCGTCGAAGAAGCTCGGCTTGGCGCCCTCGATCTGGTGGCCGACCAGCTGCACGATCCACGCGGCGATCCAGACGCCGCCAGCGGCCAGCCACAGCGGCACGGACGAGGCTTCGACGGCGAGAATCAGCGCAACCGAGATCGCAAACCAGGCCACCATCGACAGCGAGGCGCGCAGTCCCAGCCGCGAGTAGAACAGCGCCAGAATCAGGGTGCCGCCGACGGTGGCGCCGTTGACCCAGCGCGCCCAGGGCGCGTCGATGCCGAACAGGGACGCGTTGAGCAGCCAGGCCAGCGCCAGCGTGCTGGCGAAGATCAGCGGCACGCAGACGAAGTGGATGCGCTGGTTGACCGGATTGCGGTGGGTCTTGCCGTACTCGATCAGGTATTGCTGGAGGGTGAGCATGGGAATGCGCCTGTCGGTGGGGCGGCGATCAGTCGCCGCGGGTCGGGCAACATTAGACCGTCAGATCGGTGCTGTCGCGCATAGTAAATATGCACGCCACCGGCGCGGCCGCAGACCCGACGGGCCCGCGGCCGCGCCCGCGTTGTTCAGTGTCCGCCGCGTGCCGCGGCCTGCGGACTGAACAGGTCCGGCGTCAGCGGCGTGTTGATGCGCCACCAGTCGTCGCCGCGCTCGTTGACCATGTAGCCGGCTTCGTAAGCGCCCGAGGTGAGGTCGTGGTACAGGGACGCGCCGCGGTGAAAGGTGCCGGATTCCTGCGAGTAGAAGTACATCACGAAGGCGATCCGCCACAGCTGGTCGCGGTTGTCGAAGTTGTCCGCCCACAGCGCCAGCCAGGTGTCCTCGTCGGCGTACAGCAGGCGCTTCTTGTAGATGTGGCGCATGCCGTCCTTGAGCGTGCCCTCGACGACCCAGACGCGGTGCAGTTCGTAGCGGATGTATTCGGGATTGGGCGTGTTGGGCGTGATCAAGTCCTTGTACTTGACCGCCGGGTCGTTGAACTTGAAGTTGTGGTACGGGACGTAGATCTCCTTCTTGCCGACGAGCTTCCAGGTGTAGCGCTCCGGCGAGCCGTTGAAGACGTAGTCGTCGTCGACCGTGCGCAGTCCGGCCGGCGGCACCGGGTAGTCGCAGCACACTTCCGGCGCCTGGCGCACGCGGCGCAGGCCGGGCATGTATTGCCACGATTGCGTCGCGTCCTTGGAGAAGTCATTGGGCTGGTAGCCGACGGCGAGAAAGCCCTTGTCGCGCTCGGGCAGCTGGTAGCCGGTGTAGAAGTAGCCGCTGACCTTGTCCTGGAAGCTGCCGCGCTGGTTCGGCACCGGATTGTTGCCGGGGTTCATCGTCATGAACTTGTTGCGGCCCCAGGCGATCGCGCCATTGGCGTAAACGTCGGCGATGTCGCAGACCGCCTTCTCGGTCCAGGCACGATGCGGGTTGATGATGTTCCAGACTGCTTCGAGGCCGTTCTGCGGGAACGCAAACGGATGGCCGCCGCTGGTGCCGGTGATGCCCAGGCCGTCGTGAATCACCTCGGCTTCGAGCGCGTTCTTCTTGACCACATCGCAGACCCAGTCGGCGAAGCGGAAGTCGCGATGGCTCGGGTACACGTTCATCCGGTAGGAGTCCGGGAACTTGGTCAGCAGCGCGCGCTGGCCCTCGGTCAGCTTGTCCGCGTGCTGCGCCATGTTCTGCGCGGTGATTGTGAACAGCGGCTTCTCGTCGGCATAGGGGCCGGGCTCGAAGCCGTGGGGCTTACTCTGGCCGGGCCAGGTCTTGTACCAGCGGCCGCTGTACTCGGCGACCCCGGACGCCGACCCGGCGCGTTCGGCGCCCATGCAGGTCAGCCGCGGCCCGTTCAGCTCGGCTGCCTGCTCCGGAGTGACTTTCGCCGTCGCAGCGCCCGCAGCCAGGACCAGACCGGTGGCAAGCGCCGCCGAACCAAGTGCATGCCTCAGTTTCATGTCGCTCTCCTCTGTTCGCGTCGGCTGCCTTGTGATGGTGCGCGTGGCAGCGCTGACCCGACTATGCGCCATCGGCGACCGGCTTGTCTCCCCCGGCCGCGGGCGCGGTGGCGACGGGGGCGGCGGGCTCAGGCCTCGTCTTCGCCGAGGTCGCCGGCGCTGCCCAGGACCCGCTCGCTGTCGCCCGCCGGCAGTTCCTGGACACTTTTGAGCCGGCGGGTGATCGCGCGCGTGCGCACGCCGGTGGCGTCGAGCTGGTTGGTGGCCTCGTCGAGCTTCTTGCGTACCTTGTCGAGCACGTCGCCGAACTTGCCGAACTCGGTCTTGACCGCGCCCAGCACCTCCCAGACCTCGCTGGAGCGCTTCTCCAGCGCCAGCGTGCGGAAGCCCATCTGCAGGCTGTTGAGGAACGCGAGCAGGTTGGTCGGGCCGGTGACGGTGACGCGGTGCTTGCGCTGCAGATCCTCGAACAGACCCGGCCGGCGCAGGATTTCGGCGTAGAGGCCTTCGGTGGGCACGAACAGAATGCCGAAGTCGGTGGTGTGCGGCGGCGACAGGTACTTGTCGCTGATGGCCTGCGCCTCCTGGCGGATGCGCCGCTCGAGCGCGCTGGCGGCGGCTTCGGCGGCCGCCGGATCGGCGCGCTCCTGGGCATCGATCAGGCGCTCGTAATCCTCGCGCGGGAACTTGGCGTCGATCGGCAGCCACACCGGCTTGCCGTCGTCCTTGCGCCCGGGAAGCATCAGCGCAAACTCGACCCGCTCGCCGCTGCCGGGGCGGGTGGCGACATTGGCCGCGTACTGCTCGGGGGTCAGTACCTGGTCGAGCAGTGCCGCCAGCTGCACCTCGCCGAAGATGCCGCGGGTCTTGACGTTGGTCAGCACCCGCTTGAGATCGCCCACGCCGGAGGCCAGGTGCTGCATCTCGCCCAGCCCCTTGTGCACCTGTTCGAGCCGGTCGCTGACCAGCTTGAAGGACTCGCCCAGGCGCTTTTCGAGCGTCTCGTGCAGCTTGTCGTCGACGGTGCGGCGCATCTGCTCGAGCTTTTCGCTGTTCTCCTGGCGCAGCGTCTTCAGCCCCTCGTCGACCGTGGCCCGCAGCGCCACCGCCTGCTGCGTCTGCGCCTCGCCGAAGCGGGCGAGGGTTTCGGACTGTTCCTTGCGGCCGGCGCGGGCCTCGTCGAGCGCCTGCTGCAGCCGGGTGCCCAGCTCCTGGCGCTGCTGCGCGCCCTGCGCGCCTTGATCGCGGCGGGTCTGCGCCGCCTCGTCGCGCAGCGCGCGCTCGAGCCGTTCGAGTGCGGCGTGCAGCGGCGCCAGCGGGTCGGCGCCGCGACGCGGACCGGCAAACAGACGGGCGCCGACGAAGGCGCCGAACAGGCCGCCCAGGAGCGCGGCGACGGGCACGAGCAGAAGCGAGGTCATGGCGCATTGTACGGCCCGGGCCCGCATGCGCGGCCGACGAGCGTCGTCAGCCCGCCGTGCCGGTGGCGGCCGCGCGGCTAGGCGCGCGCGCCGGCCAGGCGTAATGTCAGCGCAAACAAGCCGTGCTGAAAAGGCAGGGACGATGTCGCCGCCGATGGTCGAGATGCTGGTGCCGCTGACCCACAACGCCGCACCGCTGCTGGCGCTGGTGGTCGTTCATGCCGCGGTGCTGCCGCGGCTGCGCGCCGGCGAACCCGCGGCGGTGGTGCTGTGCGGGCTGCTGTTTGGCGCCGCGGCCTGCGTGGGCATGGCGTTTCCATTCGAGCTCGACTCGGGCGTGTTCTTCGACGGCCGCACGGTGGTGCTCAGCCTCAGCGGTTTTTTTGGCGGTCCGGCGGTGGCCGCAATCGCGGCCGTGGTGGCGGCGGCCTTCCGGATCTGGATCGGCGGCGCCGGAACCTTGATCGGGGTCGGCAGTCTGCTGACGGCGGCGCTGATCGGCACGATTGTCGGACGCCCGCTGCGCCGCGCGCAGCGGGCGCCGCGCGCGACGACCTTTCTCGGTCTGGGTCTGCTGGTCCATCTCTGCGTCGTGCTGTGGATGCTCGCCTTGCCGGAGCCGTTGCGCAGCGTGTTTTTCCACGACGTGGCTGTCGCTTACGTCGGTGCGCTGACGCTGTCCAACTTCATCTTCGGCCTGGCGTTCCAGACCGCGGTCAGCCGCGACGCTGCGCTGCGCGCCGCCGGCGAAGCCGAGGGCCGGTTCCGTACTTTGGTCGAAGGGCTGCAGGCCGGGGTCTATCTGATTCAGGATCGCGAACTGGTCTACGCCAGTCCGGCGCTGGAGGCGCTGCTCGGCTACCGGCGCGGCGAACTGGCCGGGCGCAGCCTCGATGCGCTGGTGGCGCCCGCCGACCGCGCGCGGGTGACGGCGCAGCTCCGTGCCTGTCTCGCCGATGCCGACGGCGCACTGCGCTTCAGCTTCCTGGCGCTGCGCGCTGACGGCCGCGCATTCCAGGCCGAGGCGCTGAGCAACCGCACCCGCCGCGACGGCCAGCCGGCCGTGGTCGGTACGCTGATCGATGCCGATGCGCGTGATCGTGCCGCCCAGCAGCTGGCGGAGCGCGAGCGCCTGCTGCGCGAGGCCCAGCGCGCCGGTCGCATCGGCAGCTTCGCGCTGGACGTGGCCAGCGGACACTGGACCACCTCGGAGGAAGTCAACCACATCTTCGGCATCACGCTGCAGACGCCGCACTCGTTCGAACACTGGCTCAGCCTCGTCGTGCCGGAGCAGCGCGACGCCGTCGCCGCCGAAGCGCGCCGGCTGCTGCGCAGCGGGCCACGCCTCGAGCAGGAGTACGCGGTCGTGCGGGCGGCCGACGGCGAGCGGCGCTGGGTCCACACCGTCGGTGAGGTCGAGCGCGACGCCCACGGCCGTGCGCTGCGCATCATCGGCGTGGTTCAGGACATCACCGAGCGCAAGGAGGCGGAGCTGGCGCTGCAGCGCACCCAGGCCCTGCACGAGGAGGCGCAGAAGGTGGCGCGCATCGGTCATTGGGAGCTGGACCACGCCAGCGGCCGCTTGTCCTGGTCGGAACAGACCCATCGCATCTTCGAGCGCAATCCGCGCGTGACGGAGCTGACCTACGCGCAGTTTCTCGACTCGATTCATCCGGAGGATCGCGAGCGGCTCGAGCGGACCTTCACCGCGTCGATCCAGCAGCGCATCCCCTACGAGTTCACGCACCGCCTGGGCCTGCCCGACGGGCGCCTGAAGTATGTTGAGGAGCGCGGCGAGACTTTCTTCGGGCTGGACGGCCGGCCACAGCGCTCGGTCGGGACCGTCCAGGACGTCACCGAGCGCGTGCGCGCCAAACTCGATCTTGCGCACGAGCTGCGCATCAGTCGCATGATCCTCGACACGATGAGCGACGGTCACGTTCGCATCGACCGCCAGGGCCGCATCCTCGATACCAATCACGCGCTGTGCCAGATGCTGGGCTACGAGTCGGACGAGCTGGTCGGGCGTCCGCTGATGGAGTTCAAGTGCCGCGGTGCGGCGGGAGACGTGGCCGCCTGCATCGCGCACACGACCGAAACCGGACCGCAGCGCCTGCGCACGCAGTTCCTGCACAAGGACGGCCGCGTGATCGACGTCGAGGTCTGCGCCGCGTCGATGCCGGACGCCGATCCGCCGCAGCTGGCGGCATTTTTTCACGACGTCACCCGCGAGCGCCGCGTCGAGGCCCAGTATCAGGAGCTGGTCAGCCACATTCCGGCGGGGGTGTTCCGGTTCCGCACGAGCGCGGCGGGCGAACGTTTCGAGTACGTCAGTCCGCGCTTCTGCGCGCTGCTGGATGTCGACGCGCAGGCGGCGCTGGCGGATGCGCGCACCGTCTTCGCACGCGTGCGGCCGGATGAAGCGGCGGAATTCGCCGCGCGCCGCGCGGCGGTGCGATCTGGGACGCAGCTGTTCCTGTGGGATGGCCGGATTGACACTCGCGACGGCAGCCGGCGGCTGCAGGTCGAGGCCGGCGCGACGGCCGAAGCCGACGGCGAGCGGGTCTGGCACGGAGTCGTCAGTGACATCAGCGAACGCCAGCGGCTGCTGGAGCGCTCACGTCTGGACTCCGCGGTGATCGAGAGCACCGCCGAATCGATCATCGTCACCGATCTCGAGGCCACCATCGTTTCGGTCAACCGCGCGTTCTGCGAGCTGACCGGCTACAGCGCCGAGGAAGTCGTCGGCCAGAACGCGCGTCTGCTCAAGTCCGGACGCCACGACGAATCGTATTTTCAGACGCTGTGGCAGGCGCTGCGCACGGAGGGACGCTGGCAGGGGCAGATCTGGAACCGGCGCAAGTCGGGCGAGCTGTATCCGAGCCTGCTCAACATCAGTGCAGTGCGCGATCCCGCCGGCCGGCCGACGCATTATGTCGGCGTGGCCACCGACATCAGCCTGCTCAAGCGCAGCGAGGAGCAGCTGCTGCACCTGGCCCATCACGACGCGCTGACCGGACTGCCCAACCGTCTGCTGGTGGGGTCCCGCATCGAACACGCGCTGGAGCGCGCGCGGCGTGACGGCTCGCGGCTGGCGGTGCTGTTCCTGGATCTCGACCGCTTCAAGAACGTCAACGACAGTCTCGGCCATCCGGCGGGGGACGAGCTGCTGGTGGCGGTGGCGGCGCGGCTCAAGGGCGCGCTGCGCGAGGAGGACACGCTGGGCCGGCTGGGCGGTGACGAGTTCCTGCTGCTGCTCGAGCGTGTCGGCAGCGCGATGGCGCCGGCCAAGGTCGCGCAGAATCTGCTCGCGGCTCTGGCGCAGCCGTTCCGCCTGTCCGGCGGCCATGAGCTGTATATCCAGGCCAGCATCGGCATCAGCCTGTACCCCGCCGACGGCGACCGCGCCGAAATCCTGATCCGCAACGCCGATGCGGCGATGTTCCGCGCCAAGGACCAGGGCCGCAACACCTATCACTTCTATACCAAGGCGCTGACCCGGGCGGCGACGCGACGCCTGCAGCTGGAGACGCGCATCCGCCGCGGCATCGAGACCGGCGAGTTCCGCGTTCACTATCAGCCGATCTTCCGCTTCGCCGAGCGCAAGATCGTCGGCGCCGAAGCGCTGATCCGCTGGCAGCCGGCCCGCGGCGGCATGATCCCGCCCGACGAGTTCATCCCGGTGGCCGAGGACAGCGGGCTGATCATCGAACTCGGCCGCCAGGTGCTGCAGACCAGCTGTGCCGATCTGCGCGGCTGGCTCCAGCAGGGACTGGACATCCAGACCCTGGCGGTCAACCTCTCGGCCGAGCAGTTCCATACCCGACACTTTGAGCAGCAGGTCGCCGACATCATCGCAGCGGCGGGGGTGCCGGCGCGGATTCTTGAGCTGGAACTCACCGAGCGCGGGCTGATGGACCTGGGTCGCGAGACGTTGGACAAGCTCAACGCGCTCAAACAGCTGGGCGTGAGCCTGGCGATCGACGACTTCGGCACCGGGTATTCGTCGCTGACTTATCTCAAGCGGATGCCGGTCAACAAGCTCAAGATCGATCGCAGTTTCGTCGAGGGTCTGCCGCTGGATGCCAGCGACGCCGCCATCGTCCGCACCATCGTCGCCATTGCCCGCTCGCTGCAGTTGATGGTGCTCGCCGAAGGCGTCGAAACCGCGGCGCAGCAGGCGTTTCTGCTGCAGGCCGGCTGCGACGAGTGTCAGGGCTTTCTGTTCGGGCGCGCGGTGCCGGCGGCGCAGTTCGCCGAACAGATGCGTGCCCAGGACGCGCTGGTGCCGGCCTGAGCCGCGCGTGGCGGACGGCGCGGCGCGCGCCTACTCGACGATGGCCGGATGCGCCGGCACCGGCGCGCCGAGCATCGGCCGGTGCGACGGCGGCTGGCGGCCCTCGTCGGTCAGCCCGTATTCCTGCGCCAGTTCGGCGCCGATGTGCACCTGGCCCGACTTGGCCATGCGCTGCGGATCGGAGTACAGCGCGGCGAGCAGGTGGCCGGTGAAGTCCGGGGTTTCGGCGATCTCCCAGAAGCCGGCGTATTTCTGCGGTTCCGAATCCATGACGCGCTTGGTGCGGTCGGTGCGCAGCATGCCCATCCAGATCGACACCGCGGCGACGTTGTGCGCCCGCAGATCGACCGCCATGTCCTTGGCGAACTTGTCGACGCCGACCTTCTGCGCGCCGTAGGCGGGGCCGTGCATGTAGCAGCTGGCGCCGAAGCTCGACGTGAACGCGATCAGGCCCGATTGCTGCGCGACCATGATCGGCGCCGCGTACCAGCTGGCGACGTAGGCCGAACGCAGGCCGACATCGAGGATGTCGACCAGCTCCAGCGGCTTGGTCCAGAAGCCGCCCTTGTCGATCAGCGAGTCGTGGAGGAAGGTGGCGTTGTTGACGAGGATGTCGAGCCGGCCCTGCTCGGCCTTGACGCGTTCGAACAGCGCCTTGACGTCGCTGTCCTTCGTGTGATCGCAGGCCACGGCGATGCCGCGTCCGCCGGCCCGGGTCACCGCGTCGGCGGTGGCGGCGATCGTGCCCGGCAGCGGCGCCTCGCCCTCCTTGAGCGTGCGCCCGGTGACGTAAACCGTGGCGCCGTGCGCGCCCAGCGCGATGGCAATGCCCTTGCCGGCGCCGCGCGAGGCACCGGTGACGACGGCGACCACGCCTTTCAGATCTGCGCTCATCTCGACTCTCCTCGTGTGCGGGATCCGCGCGCGCCGGCGGCGCTCAGCCGCTGTGTGCGCTGCTGCGGAGCTGGAACTTCATCACCTTGCCCGACGGATTGGTCGGCAGGCTGGCGACAAAGGCCACGCTGCGCGGCACCTTGTAGTTCGCCATCTGCTCGCGGCACCAGGCGATCAGCGTCTTGTCGTCGACGGACTGGCCCGGGCGCAGCACCACATAAGCCTTGCCGACTTCGCCCATGCGCTCGTCCGGCACGCCGACGATGGCGACCTGCGCGATCGCCGGATGCGCGGCCATCATGCGTTCGATCTCGGCGGGATAGCAGTTGAAGCCGCCGGTGATGTACAGATCCTTCAGGCGGTCGGTGATTTTCAGATAACCGCGCGCATCGAGCACGCCGACATCGCCGGTGTGCAGCCAGCCGTCGGCGTCGATCGCCTCGCGCGTGGCGGCGTCGTCGTCGAGGTAGCCCTGCATCACGTTGTAGCCGCGCACGACGATCTCGCCGGATTCGCCGGCGCCGAGCGGCCGGCCGTCGGCGTCGAACACCCGCAGCTCGACGCCGGCAATCGCCTTGCCTGACGTCAGCGCAATGGTCTGGGCATCGTCGCCGGCGTCGCACAGCGACACCACGCCGCAGGTCTCGGTCAGGCCATAGCCGGTGAGCACGACCTTGAAGCCGAGTTCGGCGCGGATGCGTTCGATCAGGCTCGGCGCGATCGCTGCGGCGCCGGTGATGGTCGCGCGCAGGCTCGACAGGTCGGTGTCGGCACGCGCCGGGTCATTGAGCAGCGAGATGAACAGCGTCGGCGGCCCTGGCAGCACCGAGATGCGGTCGCGCGCGATGCGCTGGAGGATCGCCGCGGCGTCGAACACCGCGTGCGGCAGCACCGTGAGTCCGGCGAGCAGGCCGCCGAGCCAGCCGACCTTGTAGCCGAAGGCGTGGAAGAACGGATTGGCGATCAGGTAGCGGTCGTCGGGATGCAGGCCGACGCACTTCGACCATTCGCCGATCACGCGCAGGTTCTGCGCATGCGAGGTGACGACGCCCTTGGGCTGGCCGGTCGTGCCCGAGGTGAACATGATGTCCATGCGGTCGCCGGGCTGCACCGCGGCGGCGCGGGCCGCCACCGCCGCGTCCGGCACCGTTTCGGCGTGGGCGAGGAATCCATGCCACGACAGATCGCCGGGCTGTGCATCGCGCAGCACCACGACCTGCGCCAGCGTTGCCGGGCGATGCGCCCCAAGCAGGGTCGGGTAGTGGCTGCCGAGGAACTGGCCGGCGCAGAACAGCAGCTTGGCGCCGCTTTTCTGCAGCACGTAGCCGGCTTCCGGGCCCTTCATGCGCGTGTTGACCGGCACCAGCACCGCGCCGACGCTGTGGATCGCCAGTCCGGCGATGATCCACTCGCTGCAGTTCTGCGCCCAGATCGCGACGCGGTCGCCGTGTTCAACGCCCAGCGCGATCAGCGCGCGCGCCGCCTGCACGCGCAGGGCGTCGAGCTCGTGATACGTCAGTGCAACGCCGTCCTCGCCGACGATCGCGACGCGCTCGCCGTGTCGGGCGACGGATTCAGCAAAAGCGGTTGGGACGGTGGCGCTCATCTGCTTGTCTTGAATCCCGGCGCCATGGATGGCGCCGTCTTGTACAGGATGTACACACGCGGATTGATCGCGCAGCGCTCAGTCCGCCCACATCAGGTAGCCGTTGTCGATGCGCATTTCCGCGCCGTTGATGAAACGCGATTCGTCGGAGGCGAGGAACAGCACCAGGTTGGCGATGTCCTGCGGCTGCGCAAAGCGCGCCTGCAGCTGCTTCGGATCCTTCTCGCGCACGTACGAGCTGTTGGCGCCGCGTTCCTTGTGCAAATTGAACACCATCGGCGTGGCGATGCCGTCCGGGTGGATCGAGTTGCAGCGGATCTTGTACAGCTGCGCGCGGCAGTGGGCGGCGACGGTGCGGGTCAGCCCGGCGACCGCAGCCTTGGAGGCGCTGTAGGCGCAGAACGACGACACGCCGCCGATTCCCGCCATTGACGACATGTTGACGATCGAACCGCTCGGGCGCTCCTTCATCGCCGCCAGCGCGTGCTTGCAGCCGAGGAAGTAGCCGTCGGAGTTGACGCGCTGGATCTTCTGCCACAGTTCCAGCGAGGTGTCCTCGATGGTGGCCTGGGCGAGGATCGCGGCGTTGTTGACCAGCACGTCGACGCCGCCGAACACCTCGCGGGTGGTGGCGATGACGCGGATCCAGTCGTCTTCCGAGGCAATGTCATGCTTGACGAACAGCGCCTGCTCGGCGCCGATCTCCTTGGCGACGGCGCGCCCGGCCTCCTCGTTGAGGTCGGTGAGCACCACCTTGGCGCCTTCGCGCGCGAGCAGGATGGCGTCTTCCTTGCCGACGCCGCTGGCGGCGCCGGTGATGATGGCGACCTTGTTCTGCACTCTGTTGCCCATCGGTGAAATCCTCAGGAAGGGGAATCGGGAATCGGGAATCGAAACTCGTCGGATCAGGCGCTGGCGGTGCCGGCCGCGGTCGGCGCGGTGGCGTGGCGGCCGGCGCGCCGGCCGGACCACAGGCAGTCCGCGATCGACAGCCCGCTGACATAGCGATTGGAGGCCACGCCCACCGCGCTGCGGCCGGCCGCGTACAGCCCGCTGATGGCGGCGCCGCGCTCGTCGAGCACCGCGCCGCTGGCTTCGTCGACGCGCAGTCCGCCCAGCGTGATCGCCGGGCACGGGAACGAGCTGCTGCCGGCGGAGATGTCGAGCGCGTAATACGGCCCTTCGTCGAGCGCGGCGCGCATCGCGGCGGCCTTGCCCAGCGCATCGTCGCGCTGTCCGGCCACCGCGGCGTTGTAGGCGTGCACGGTGCTGCGCAGGGCCTGCGGCGGCATGCCGACCTTGGCCGCCAGCGCTTCGGGGGTGCTCGCGCGCGGGGCGAACAGCATCAGGAAGAACGCCGGCACGCTCTGGAAGAACCACAGACCGCCGAACAGCGCCTCGCGCAGCGCGGCCCGGCGCAGCTTGCGGTCGAGAATCAGCCAGGCGCGGCCGTCGTGGGCCTCGCACATCTCGACGCCGAGCTTGGCGCCATAGACCTGCTCGTTGCAGAAGCGCTGACCCTGCTGATTGACGACGATGCCCTTGGGCCATGCGGTCGGCGGATTGATGAACCGCCAGGCCGACACTTTCTCCATGCGCGCGGCGACCCCGCCGGCCGACTGGCCCAGGCGGATGCCGCTGCCGTCGCAGCCGGTCGAACCCAGTCGCATCGTCTGCAGGTACTTGGGCGCGTGGCGCGCGACCATCTCGCGATTGAAGATGAAGCCGCCGGTGGAAAGGATCACGCCGCGCGCCGCGCGCACGCGCAGCGGCTTGGCCTCGGCCAGCTCGAGGGCCAGCGCCTGTGCGCGCAGGCGGTCGGCCCACCGGGGCATGACGTTGTGCAGGGATTCGGCGCGCTGCATCAGCTTGCGGTGCCGCGCTTCGGCCGGCGAGCCCGGTGGCAGGCGCCAGACTTCGGCGCCGACGACGTGCTGGTCGGCGTCGACGATCAGCCGGCGCACGGCAGCCTGCGTCAGCACCGGAACGCCCAGCGCCGCGGTGCGCGCCTTGAGCAGTTCGAACAGCACGCGGCCGGACATCCAGCTGCCGCGCGTGCGATGGCCGCGCGGCGCCGGTGCGGCGTGCTCGGCGTAGGCGGGCACGGCCTCGTTACCGGAGTAATAGAGGTAGATGCCGTCTTTCGGATACGAGGTCTTCGGCGGCGGTTCGCTGGAGCGGAAGTCCGCGCCGATCGATTCGAGCCATGCGATCAGCGCCGGGCTGTCGGCGCAGAAGCGGCGCAGCGTGTCGTCGGACACCGCATCGCCGGCTTCCTGGCGCAGGTAGCCGAACATCGCTTCCGGCGTGTCGTCGTAGCCGGCGTTGGGTTGGTGGGCGGTGCCGCCGCCGGCGTAGACCACGCCGCCGCTCTTCGCGGTGGCGCCACCGCCGTCGAAACGGTCGGCAACGAGCACGCTGGCGCCGGCCTCTGCGGCGCTGATCGCCGCCGCCGCCCCGGCCGCGCCGAAGCCGACGACGAGCACGTCGCAGCGCTGGTCCCAGTAGGCCGTGTCGGGATCATTGACCCGCAGCGGCGCGTTGATCGGCAGCACGCCATCGGCGGCGGACGCGGCACGCTGCAGCGGCAACTCGGTAGTGGTCGTGGACATGGGCATCGATGGGGCGGCGCAAGGCGCAGGCTGATGCCGAATTATTTGGATTTGTTGCCGCGAATCTTCGTCCGTCTTGATTAGGGCTCGATTAGGGCGCGCACCGGCGCCGGACTCCCCTAAACGCATCAAGACGTGGGTCGCCCGCGCCGGCACAGTGCCGCGATTCTGAGATTCACCGATACGCGCGGGCCACCCATCGCATGACCGATTCCGACAACGAACAACGCGGCACGCGGCGTCGCGCGCTGACGATCCTGGCCACCACCTTCGGCGGCATCGGCCTGGCATGGGCCGCCTACCACGGCCTGGTCGGCCGCCACCACGTCGTCTCCGACAACGCGTACGTGGCCGGCCACCTGGTGCAGATCACGCCGCAGACGGCCGGCACCCTGATCGCGGTGCAGGTCGACGACGCCGACCGGGTCGAGGCCGGTGATGTGCTGGCGCGGCTCGATCCGGCGGACGCGCGGCTGGCCTTCGATCAGGCGCGGGCGGCGCTGGCGCAGGCGGTGCGCGACGTGCGCGCGCAGTTTGCCGATGCGCAGATGCTGCAGGCGCTGGTCAGCCAGCGCGAAGCCCAGCTGGTATCGGCGCGCGCGGCGGCGGTGCAGGCGCAGGCCGAGCACGCGCGCCGCGAGCGCCTGGGTCAGGCCGGGGTGGTGTCCGGCGAGGCGCTGAGCGCGGCGATCCGCGCGCACGCCGCCGCAGACGCCGAGGTGGCGGCTGCCGACAGCGCGCTGGCAGCGGCGGCGTGCGCGCGGATCGCCGCGCTCAGCGCCTCGCCGGACACCACCCCGGCCTGACCCAGGCGCTCGCGGCGCGCGTGCTCGGCCTGCG
>JBFHQK010000028.1:0-17511 GCA_041592255.1 Fontimonas sp. | reverse complement strand
CTTCGAACACGGACAGGCCGTACTGCACCGCGCCGCTGGCGACCGCCAGCGGCGCGGCGGCACGCGGCGTCAGGCTGGGTGCGCTCCAGCGGCCGTCGCGGTGCTGCGCCTCGACCAGATACGGGCCCAGGTATTGGCCAAAGCCAAGCGCCTCCGCTGCCGGCCAGTCGGCCGGCAGCGGTGCGGTCAGCGGATTCTCAGGGGGCAGTCGCATGGTGCACCTCGCTGGTGTGCCGGAAAGGTTCAGCTCTGAAACGCAGGACGGTTGCCGCGCCGGTTTCGGGTGCAAGCAGCGGCGTGCGCGGCGTGTCGGACTCGACGGGAGCGCGGATCAGCATCGGCCCGGGCTGCTGCAGCGCGCTGCGCAGCAACGCGCCGGGATCGCGCGCCAGGCCCAGATCGCAGTGGGCCACGCCCACGGCGTGGGCGATGGCGCCCAGCGCCGGCGTGGCGCCGTCGGCGGGGGCGTCGAAGACGAGCAGTTTCACGTTGAGCTGCTGTTCGGCGAGCGTGGCCAGATCCTGCAGGCTCGTCAGCAGGCTGTCGGCGCCGATGCAGCACAGCACCGGCGCCTGCGGCGCGGCCAGGGCGCCGCCGATCGCGGCCGGCAGCGCAAAGCCCCGGCTGCCGAGGCCGCCGGAGCTGAGCCAGCGGTGCGCAGGCGTGAGCGGATAGTGCTGCGCGACCCATCGCTGCGGCGCTCCGGCATCGGCGCTGACAATCGCTTCGCACCCCAGTGCCGCGGCGACGGCACGGATCAGGCGCTCAGGCCGGCGCAGCGCCGGCGTGCCCTGCGGCGGCGGTTGCGGCGCGCGCTGCAGCGCGCGGATCGACTCGAGCCAGTGCACGCGGCGAGCGGGGCGCACCGCATCGGCGAGCAGGCGCAGGGCGGCGTCGGCGTCGGCTTCAATGGCGAGATCGGCGCGGCGCAGCCGGCCGAGCTCGCGCGCGTCGATGTCGACATGAATCACTTGCGCGTGCGGCGCGAAGCGCTCGGCGCAGCCGGTGGCGCGCACATCGAAGCGCGTGCCGATCGCCAGCAGCAGATCGCAGCGGGCCAGCGCCTGATTCGCCGCAGGCGTGCCGTGCAGCCCCAGCATGCCCAGTGCCAGCGGGTGGTCGTGCGCCAGCGCGCCCAGCGCCATCAGCGATGTCGTCACCGGCAGGTCGGCGCGCTCGGCCAGGCGCAGCGCGGCCGCCTGCGCCCGCGCCCGTGTCACGCCGCCGCCCAGATACAGGACCGGCTGGCGCGCGGCATCAATCATTGCAGCCGCCCGCGCGATGGCTGCCGGGTCCGGCGCCGGTGCGGGCAGCGGCGCGGCCGGCGCTGGCAGCTGATCGAGCTTGATGCGCGCGCTGAGCGCGTCGCGCGCGACCTCGATCACCACCGGCCCGGGCCGGCCGCTCTGGGCGATGCGGAAGGCCTCGGGCAGCGCTTCGACCAGATCGTCGACGGCGCGCACGTCGAAGTGCACCTTGCTGATCGGGTCGACGAGATAGCCGGTGCGGAAGGGTGGCGCCGTTTCGGCGCCGCGGGTGGCATGCGACGTCAGCGCGCAGATCGCGACCAGCGGCACCGAGTCGGCGTTTGCATCGGCCATCGCCGGCAGCAGGGTGGCGACGCCGGCTGCCGAGCCGGCGAGGCAGACCCCGGCGCGGCCGCCGATCCGCGCCATGCCCTGGGCGATGAAGCCGGCGCTCTGCTCGTGGTGCGCGGCCACATGCCGCACCCGCGTGCCCTTGAGTGCGCGGTACAGCGGCATCAAGGCGTCGCCGCCCAGCGCCGGTCCGGTACCGGCGACCTGCGTGACGCCATGGGCGTCCAGGTAGCGGGCGATCAGTTCAGCGCCATTGAGATCGAAGGTCTGGGGCATGGCTGGGTTCCGAGGGTGGAACCCGCCGACTCAGGACCGGCGCAGGAATGAAAAAACCCCCGCCGGTCTTGCGCCGGCGGGGGTTGGTGTACGTGCAGCGTCCCCTACGGCGCGTCGCTGATGGCGACGACCGAAATAACGGCGAGGACGGCGTGCTTGAGAGTGTTCATGGATAATCCGTAAAGCGGCGCGCAGGCTAGCGGGACGCGTCCGCCGATGTCAAGGCCGCCGCGCCGGGCGGACGCGGAAAGGCGGAAGTGCCCAGGCGCGCGGCGATCTCGGGCCGCAGATGGCGCATGTCGTAGCCGTTGCTGAGAATACCCCACAGCCCGCGATCGAGATCGCTGGTGTCCATCAGCCAGTCCGCAAACGGGATCGTCAGATTGAGGTTGTAGTCCGGCATCAGCGCCTGGTGATGGTGCACCCAGTGATTGCGGCGCATGGTGTTGACCACCGGCAGGCGCGCGAGCAGCGCTGATTCCGGCAGGTGCGCCGCGGTGTGCAGCACTTCGTAGAGCAGATAGTGCGCCATGCCGCCGGCCAGCCAGATCCAGCCGGCGGAAGCGCCAAAAGCCAGCGCCCACGCGCCGCCGAGCGCGGCGTGCAGCAGCGCGATGCCGGCGATCGCGTAAGGCGGAAACAGGATGATGCGGTACTCGCGGTGCGAGTCGACGGTCATGCACGCCTCGGTGAAATAGCTGTGATGCTCCACCGTGTGGCGGTGCCACAGCGCATGCAGTCCGCGGATGCGCTGGTGCAGCGCGTGCTTGTGCAGCCACCACTCGCCGAGATTGGCGACCAGCCACGCCGGCAGCAGGCTCAGCCAGGCCCAGCTGGCGGCGGTGACCTGGCCGAGGCTCCAGGCGATGGTGGCGATACCCAGACCGGCGATCCACAGGCCATGCAGCCAGCCGTTGTAGTGCGGCGCGATGCGCGCCCGATAGGCGTCGCGGAAGGCTTGTTGTCGAGCGTCCATGTCTGCGTCTCCGGCGCAGCGCAGGCTGCGCTCAGCGGCTGCCCTGGATGAACTCGATCTTATACCCGTCCGGATCTTCGACGAACGCGATCACGGTGGTGCCGTGTTTCATCGGACCGGCTTCGCGCGTGACCTTGCCGCCGCGGGCGCGCACCCGCTCGCAGGCGACGCGCGCGTCGTCGACCGCGACGGCGATATGCCCGAAGCCGGTGCCCGGCTCGTAGCGCTCGACGCCGTAGTTGTAGGTCAGCTCGATTTCGGCGCCGCCGTCGTCAAAGCCGACGAAGGCCAGCGTGAACTTGCCGTCCGGATAGTCCTTGCGGCTGAGCAGCTTCATGCCCAGGACGTCGGTGTAGAACGCGATCGAGCGATCGAGATCGCCGACGCGAATCATGGTGTGCAGGATGCGCATGCGCGGGTTCCTCAGCCGGGGGAGAGTTACTGTGGCGGCGCCGTGGCGCGGCGGCAAGGGGGGCGCGCCGGTCACGCCGGATCGGTGGCGCTGCCGATCACCACCCGCCAGCGTTCGAGCTTGCGCGCGAGGCTGCTGGAGGCGTTGGCCGGGCTGGTCGACGGCAGGCGGTGATACTGCAGCGATGCCAACGCCGGCGCCAGCGCCGGCAGCACGTGGCGCCGGAACGTTTCGGCGGCCTTGGCGCCGTTGAAGCAGACGTGTTCGATCTGCCGGTGGCGCTGCAGAAAGCCGGCGAAGTCGTTGGCGATGATCGAGCGCTCGTCGATGTCGGCATCGAGGCTGCCGGCGCGCACGCAGGACTGCAGCACGTCCCACAAGGCGATGCGCGATGCGGTCAGGCCGGCCAGGCGTTGCGCGTACGGCGCCTGCGCCGGCACGCCGGTGAGTGCGGCCATGATCGGCCAGAACGCGTTGCGCGGATGCGCGTAGTACTGCTGCGCCTGCAGCGACGCCACGCTGGGCATGCTGCCCAGGATCAGCACGCGCGCATCGGCGCGCGCTACCGGTGCGAAACCGCAGGCCGGGCGCGGCTCGCCATCACCCCCGCGCTGGCGGCGCCGGTGCTGCGCGCGGGGCCGGGACATGCGGCGTGTGCCGACGCTCAGCGTGCGTCGCGCTCGGCGCGCTGCTGCAGTCGCGTGCCCAGCGTCTGGAACAGCTGGCCGGTCCAGCGCACGGTGGGTCCCGGCAGCAGTGCGGTGGCCGCATTCCAGGCTTCCCCGAGCCGGTTGGCGATCCGCAGCGGCTGCTTGTCGATGGCTCGCATGATCCACTCCGCCGCGTCGTCCACACGCATCTGCGGCAGGTAGCGGTAGATCCGCGTCGGCGCCGTCATGGCCGTCTTGACCAGCGGGTAGTTGATGACCGTGACGCGCACGCCGCTGCCGACCAGTTCCGCGGCCAGCGTGCGCGAAAAGCCTTCGAGCGCCGATTTGCTGGCGACATAGGCGGCAAAGCGCGGCGTCGGCATCAGCGTCGACATGCTCGAGACGTTGATGATCTGGCCGCTGCGGCGCTCCAGCATCCCCGGCAGCAGCCGCAGCGTCAGCCGCACGGCGGCGAAATAGTTGAGCTCCATCGTGCGCTCGAAATCGTGGATGCGGTCGAGCGATTCGCGCACGCTCCGGCGGATCGAGCGTCCGGCGTTATTGATCAGGATGTCGACCTGCGGATGCGCGGCGAGCAG
Organism: Fontimonas sp.; assembly: GCA_041592255.1. Classification (GTDB taxonomy): domain Bacteria; phylum Pseudomonadota; class Gammaproteobacteria; order Nevskiales; family Nevskiaceae; genus Solimonas. Next base: position 13,000 of record JBFHQK010000028.1, on the reverse strand, counting down.
GGCGTCGGCGCAGGCTTCGACCGCCGCGGCTTTCGACAGGTCGGCCGGATAAATCCAGGCCTGTGCGCCGAGCGCATGCGCCGCGGCCTGCACGCGCTGCAGTTCGTCGCGGCGCCGCGCCACCAGGCACAGGCGCGCGCCGTCGCGGGCCAGCCGCAACGCCGCCGCCTCGCCGATGCCGCTGGAGGCGCCCGTGATGACGATGGTTTTTCCGGCAATCGACGTGCGCATCGGTGGGGCGTCCAGGGGTTTGGGGGATGGGAATGCAGGGCTGCGGCCGCGCTCAGGCGAGGGTCAGCGGCCCCGACCCGGGCAGGCGCGTCACCAGGTCCGGCCCGAGCAGCTTCGACGGCGTGTAGGTACCGCCCTGCGGGGACTGCTGCAGCAGATGTGCAACAACCGCGAGTGAGCCGCTGACGGTCAGGCTGTAGCCGTTCGCGGTCTTGATGCGGGCGGTCCGCTTCTCGCCCTTGGCGTTGGCAACCTCGCCCCAGACATAGGTCGGCAGACGCTCGCGCGTGCCGGCGTCCGGCCCTTTCACCGTGCGGGCAATGCGTTGCTTGATCAGCTTCTGTACGAAGCTCATACGCAGCAGCCAGCGGATGTGATTCGCGCGCCGGGCGTTGGCGATCATCGCCGGCGAGCCGGGAATATAGACCTCGATATTGGCAATGCCGGTCGAGTGATACGCGGTGGAGACGTCGCCCCAGGGGATCGTCATCGCCAGCTTGGCGCCGTCGCCGAAGTCGATCGTGCGCGTCTTGTACGCCAGCGGCGTGGAGATGATTGTGCCGTTGCTGCGCACCTTGCCGCCCTGCGCAAGGCCCTCGACGGAGGTCTTCGCCGTGCCCGGGGAAAAGCCCGAGCGCGAGTCAAAGCCCAGGGCCAGGTGGGTGGCATCCGGCAGCGCGGCCTTGAGCGCCGCGGCGACGCAGTCGGTGGGAATCACGTCGAAGCCGACGCCGGGGCAGATCACGATGCCGGCGGCCTGCGCGCGCGCATGCTGGCGCTGCGCATGCTCAAACACGCTGATCTCGCCGGTGATGTCGAGATAGTGCGCTTTGGCCTTGAGGCAGCCCTCGATCATCGGCGCGCTTGTTTCGGAGAACGGACCGGCGCAGTGCAGCACCAGGCCGACGCCGGCAAGTCCCTGCGCGAGCCGGTCCGGATGGTCCAGGCAGAAGGCGCGTGCCTCGAGTCCGAGTTCCTGCGCCAGCGGGCCGATCTTGTCGGCCGAGCGCCCGGCCAGCACCGGCCGCAGACCACGCTTTACCGCCTCACGCGCGATCAGCTCGCCGGTGTAGCCGTTGGCGCCGTAAATCATCCAGCTGCGGTTCATCTGCGCCCCCTCAGTTCATTTTCGCGACGATGGCCAGCGGCAGCCTGCGCATCAGCCAGCCCAGCGGCGCCCACGGCCACCGCGGCACGCAGGCGCTGGCCGGTTCGGACTCGATCGCCCTGACCAGCGCGCGACAGCCGGTCTCGGTGTCGACGATGAAGGGCGTCTTCTTGACCTTCTCGTTGATCTCGGAACGGATGTAGCCGGGGAAGATCGTCGTGACCTTGATCGGTGTGCGCAGCAGGTCGGCGCGGATGCCTTCGGTGAGCGAGGCCAGACCGGCCTTGGTGGCGGCGTAGGTGGTGAGGTTGCGCGGCATGCCGCGCATCGCGCTCATCGACGAGATCGTCACCAGGTGGCCGGCGTTCTGCTTGCGGAAGATCTCGACCGCCGCCTCGCACTGCGCCAGCGCGGCGACGAAGTTGGTTTCGGCAGTCTGGCGGTTGGCGTGGAAATAGCCGGTGCCGATCGGCTGACCCTTGCCCAGACCGGCGTTGACGATCACGCGATCCAGCGTGCCGAACTCGTCACGGAAGGCGCGGAACACCGCGAACACCTGATCGTACTGCGTGACATCGAGCGCACGGATGCTGATGCGAATGCCGGGATGCTGTGCCTCCAGTTCGGTTTTCAGCGCCTCGAGGCGGTCGCTGCGACGTGCGCACAGCGCCAGATTGCAGCCGCGGCGGGCGAACTCGCGCGCCATGCCGCGGCCGAGACCGGAGCTGGCGCCGGTGATGAGGATGTTCTTGCGCATGCGTTATCGGTAGGTGATGAGATCGGCGTGGGCGCCCTCGAAATGGGCGTGGTCATTGAGCGAGGAAAGATACAGCCCGTGGCGGGAATAGATCAGCTTGCTGATCGCGGCGTTCGCCAGCGTCCAGTTGAGGCGAAACGCCTGTTCGTCATGCAGTCGCAGCAGGCGCTGCACCACCGCGGTGATCGGGCCGCCGGAGGTGAACACCAGCGCCGTCTGCGACGGCGCCAGGCGCTGGCGCAGCCGCAGCAACGCCTGCTCGACGCGCGCGCAAAAACCCGCCCAGCTCTCGGGATAGTCGTCGTTATGCTGGCCGCCGACCCAGCGCGCGATGGCCTGAGCGAACGCATCCTGAAACGCCTGGCGCGGGTTGGGCGTCGCCGCCAGCTCGGCTTTCATCCGCGTCTGGTCGGCCCAGCGCGGCGTGTGCGCGGCCAGTACCGCGACGTGGTCGTACTCGGCCCAGCCGCCATCGTCCTCGACGGGCCGCGCCAGGCCCATTGCCGCCAGCGCGCCGTCGGCGGTCTGGCGGTGGCGGCGCATGCCGCCGCTGAGCACGCAATCGACCTGCGGCGTGCGCTGTTTCAGGCTTTCGCCGAGCACGCGCGCCTGCATGATGCCGGTGCTCGACAGCTGGTCGTAGTCGCCGGCGCCGAACGAGGCCTGGCCGTGGCGGATGAGGTGGATCGCGCCCATAGGCTGGCGCCCGGTGGAAGGAAGGCGCACACGGTAAGGCCTGCGGCGGCGTCAATCCACTTCGTTTTCTGAATGGGCACCCATTTGCGCCGTGAATGGGATCCAAAGGCGCGTAGCGGCGCGCGCGCGGCACACGCCCCGGCTCAGCGGGCGGCGTTCACCGCCTGCGCGAGCTCGGCGAGCAGTTCCGCATACGCGCCGCTCATCAGGGCGAAATCGATCTCGAACTGCTGCTCCGGCGGCAGGCCGTCGGACTCCTCGCGCACGCGCTCGATGTCGAGAAACTTCAGGCGCTTGATCTGCAGCTTGTCGTCGACGACGAAGCTGACGCGGTCCTTCCAGGTCAGCGCCAGGCGGGTGACGACCTTGCCGTTGGACAGGTGGCCGGCAATGTCCTTGCCGTCGAGGGCGTGGCGCAGGTAGCGCACCGTCGACTTGTGCTCGTCGGTGGCGGTCAGTTCGCACTCGTCGTCGAGCTCGAAGGCGCCGGGCGCCTGCCGGGCCGTGAGCCACTGGGTCAGCAGCGCGGTCATCGACGGCTCGGACTGCAGCGGCGTCACCGGCAGCTCGCCGAGCGCGTTGCGCAGGGTCTGGGTGAAATCGTCGGCGCGGGTGGGTGAGCTGGTGTCGACGACCAGCCAGCCGCCGGCGAAGTCGAACCAGCCGTGCATCTCGCGCCGGCGCGAGAAGGCGCGCGGCGTCAGCTCGACGGCGACCTGCTCCTTGATCTCGGCCTTGGCCTTGCGCCCCAGCTTGAAGCCCTTGTCGGCCTCGATCTGGGCGATGCGCTCGCGCGCGGTCTGGTTGACCACGGATGCCGGCAGCAGCTTTTCCTCGGCGCCCATCGCGATCAGCACCTGCTTGTCCTGGCCGTAGGCGAACTGCCCGGCATCGTTGACCGGCACGAAGCCGCGGCTTTGCAGCGTCAGGCCGGTGCAGGGCTGCAGCGGGAATTCGGTGAGCGTGGCCTCGATTTCACCGGGCGTGCGCGTCCAGTGCTCGGGGAGGCGATAAATTGTGAGGTTTTTGAACCACATGGATGCGATCGCAAAGGGCGTGCCCGGGCCTGGGTGGCGGGGCGAAGGGCCGCGGATGATAGCAACTCGGGCCGGGTCCGCCGCTGCCGCGAGGTCGCGGACCGCGCGGCTCCTACAATGTGCGCCTCGCTTTCGAACCGGAACCGCCGATGCCAGACGATACCCTGAGCAAAGTCCGCGACTATTACGGCCGCGTGTTGCAGTCCTCCAAGGACCTGCAGACCAGCGCCTGCTGCACCGCGGAGGCGATGCCGCGCCATCTGCTGCCGGTCCTGCGCGAGATTCACCCCGAGGTGCAGGATCGCTTCTATGGCTGTGGGTCGCCGATCCCGCCGGCGCTCGAGGGCGCAACCGTCGTCGATCTGGGCTGTGGTAGCGGGCGGGACTGCTATCTGCTGTCGAAGTTGGTCGGTCCGCGCGGCCGTGTCATCGGCGTCGACATGACCGAAGCGCAGCTCGCGGTCGCGCGCCGCCACCAGGCCTATCACGCCGACAAGTTCGGCTACGCCAACGTCCGCTTCGAACAGGGCTACATCGAGGACCTGTCGGCGATTGCCGACGCCAGCGTCGATCTGGTGATCTCCAACTGCGTGCTGAACCTGTCGCCGGACAAGCCGCGCGTCTTCAGCGAAATCTTCCGCGTGCTCAAGACCGGTGGCGAGCTCTACTTCTCCGACGTCTTCGCCGACCGCCGCATCGCCGCGCCGCTGCGCGAGGATCCGGTGCTGCTGGGCGAATGTCTGAGCGGGGCGCTGTACCGCGAGGACTTCCGGCGGCTGCTGGCGCAGGTCGGCTGCGCCGATTCTCGGCGGGTGGCGTCGGCGCCGCTGGCGCTGAATCACCCCGAGATCGAGGCGCGCATCGGCATGGTGCGGTTCACGTCCGACACCGTGCGGGCGTTCAAGCTCACGCTCGAGGACCGCTGCGAGGACTACGGCCAGGTGGCGTCCTACCTGGGCTCGCTGTCCGGGCATCCGCACCGCTTCGTGCTCGACGACCACCACTGCTTCGAGACCGGCAAGCCGATGCTGGTCTGCGGCAACACCGCGGACATGCTCGGCCTGACCCGCTATGCCGCACACTTCCACGTCGTCGGCGACAAGGCGGTGCATCACGGGCTGTTCGACTGCGCACCGGCACCGGGGGTGGCGGCGTCCGCGGGCGGCGGCAGCTGCTGCAGCTGAGTCACAGCGTCTGACCGGCGCCGCGGAGACCGGATCCGGCTGCTTGCAATTGTTCGAGGTTTCGATAATCATAGAAACATGAAATCTGAAACCGCCGTCCATCGTCTTGCCGCCCTGGCGCAGAAATCGCGCCTGGCGGTGTTCCGCCTGCTGGTGCGCTCCGGCCCCGACGGACTGTGTGCCGGCGACATCGGCGCCCAGCTCAAGGTGTCGCCGGCGACGCTGTCGTTCCATCTCAAGGAGCTCAGCGCCGCCGGTCTGGTCAGTGCCCGCCAGGACGGACGCTTCATTTACTACGCCCCCGATTTCAAGGCGATGAATCAGCTCATCGACTATCTCACCGAGAACTGCTGCAAGGGCGCGTCCTGCGCGTCTGCCTGCGGCCCCACCGAGGAAACTGCCCCATGAAACGCTTCCATGTTCATCTGTCCGTCGAAAATCTGGATCACAGCATCCGTTTCTACAGCGCACTGTTCGGCGCGCCGCCCAGCGTGCAGAAGCCCGATTACGCGAAGTGGATGCTCGATGACCCGCGCGTGAACTTCGCCATCTCGGCGCGCGGGGCCGAGGCAGGCGTCAACCATCTGGGCTTCCAGGTGGAGTCCGAGGGCGAGCTGGCCGAGCTGCGCGGCCGGGTCGACGCCGCCGAGATCGCGGCGCAGGATCAGGTCGGGGCGGCGTGCTGCTATGCGCGGTCCGACAAGTACTGGGTGCGCGATCCGCAGGGCCTGCCCTGGGAAACCTTCCATACGCTGAGCGACATTCCGGTGTTCGGTGGCGATACGCGCATCGAGCCGGCGGCGCGTGCCGCGTCCTGCGTGCCGTCGTGTGCGCCCCAGCCGGCGGCGAAGTCGGCCTGCTGCGGCTGATCGCGCATGGACATCCGACCTGCCGGCGCCGCCGATGCCGAGGCGATTGGCCGCCTGCTTGCCGAAGCCCGTCTCGATGCCTCCGATCTGGCGTCTGCCGGTGTGCGCCTGTGGGTGCACGGTGCGCCCGGCGCGCCGCAGGCGGTCGTCGGCCTTGAACTGCACGGCACCAGTGGTCTGCTGCGCTCGCTGGCGGTCGCGCCGGCGCAGCGCGGGGCCGGCCTCGGTCGTGGGCTCACCGCCACGGCCGAGCGCGCGGCGGCGGCCGCGGGCGTGGACACGCTGTATCTGCTGACCACTACCGCGGCCGAGTTCTTCACCCGGCGGGGCTATCAGCGCATCGACCGCGCGCAGGTGCCCGCGGCGATCCGCGCCACCGCGCAGTTCGCCAGCCTGTGCCCGTCAACGGCGGTGGTGATGCGCAAGCCGCTGCGCGTTGCGCCCGAGTAACGCGCTGTTGCTGTGCACCGCCCATTCGGCGCGCTCGATGCTGGCCGCGGCGCTGATGAACGGACCTCCCCCGCGGGCCCGCCGCCAGGTTCCGTGCGTACAGCGCCGGCGCAAATGCCGCCGCCGGCGGGCGCGCAAAGCCTGCTGCAGGCAGGTAAAAGCGGGGTTCGACAGTGCGAAAAGGACGGTGTAGAGTCCTTTTCGCATCCGTTTCAAGCAGTGTACTTACCGTGGTTTTTCTTACCCGTCCTCGTGGCGGTGCTGTGTAAGTGCCCCGGCTACCTTTCTTGATCGCTTGCACCTACGGGCGGTGAGGCCCGATCTCAATCTGTTTCGAAAGGAAGGTCGTATGTCCAATGTTGCAACTGGCACCGTGAAGTGGTTCAACGAAACCAAGGGCTTCGGCTTCATCACCCCGGAAGGCGGTGGTGAGGACCTCTTTGCCCACTTCCGTGAGATTCAGGGCACCGGCTTCAAGACCCTGAAGGAAGGCCAGAAAGTGCAGTTCGAAGTGCGTCGCGGCCCCAAGGGCCTGCAGGCGGCGGCGATCCGCCCCCTGTAAGACTTCCAAGACTGCTGCACAGACTGAATTCAAGAACCCCGGCCCTTGCCGGGGTTTCTTTATGCCCGTCGGTCCGGCGCGGCTTACTCGTCACGCGGCGCGCGGTCACGGCGCCGCGGGGTGTCCGGCATCTGTCGCAGGGTTGCGGCCTGCTCGGCGCTGATCATCTGCGCCTGCAAGGCCTTGGCGATCACCTGCTCGCGCGCGCGGCGCAGCGCCTCGCGCATCGCGTCGCGCTCCAGTCCGAGCGTTTCTGCCGCGGCGCGCGGGCCCTGCTCCTGGAGCAATGCCTGGATCTCTGTTGCCGGGCGGCCGGTCTGCGTGGCCAGCTCGGCGGTCAGCGCATTGCCGATGGCCATGCGCTCGATTGACGGCCGGTGAACGGCGGGGCGGCGCGCGGCGGCGTCATCCGCAGCGTCAGCGGCGTAGGCCGCGGGGGTCAGGACCAGTCCCGCCAGCAGGACGGCGGTGGTGAGTCGGATTGCGTTCATGTGTCTTACTCCAAAACGTGTGTCGGGCCGCCGCAGCGGCTGCGGTCGGGCGGTACTCAGAGTAGGCCCCAACTGTGGGGAAACCGTGCGGAAAGCCTGCGAACTCGCCGCGGATGCGCAGCCCGCGCTGGCCGCCGACTTAACATGCGGGCATGCGGATCTCCCTGTTCTGGAAGTTGTTTGCAGTCCAGCTCGTCGCCGCCGCGGTGCTGATCGGCGGCGCGCTGCTGGTGCTGCGGCATCAGACCGCGCAGAGCTTTGCGACCTACGTCGAGGCCCGCGAGCGGCAGCGCATGGAGGACGTGGCCGAGCGCATCGCCGAGCGTTATGCGCAGTGGCCCGATCTGAAGACGGCGGCGGCAGCGGTGCGTGAATTTCGCCGCCGTGCGGACCAGCGCCCGGCGCCGGGCCCCGGCGTGCACGAGGATCCGCGCCTGCCGGCACGGCCGCTGCGCGCGCCACTGACCCTGCTCGATGCGCGCGGCCAGCGCCTCGCCGGTGCGCCGCTGCCGGACGCGGCCGCCGCGTCGTTGCGTGTGCCCGTCCGCGTGAACGATGCCGTCATCGGCTATCTGGTGCGCGCGCCGCTGCCGGCGTGGGTGGCGCCGGAGGAGGCGGGTTTCCGCCAGCGCCAGGCCGCGATCCTGACCCGCATCACCGCGCTGAGCCTGCCGCTGGCGGCGCTGTTTGCATTGCTCAACAGTGCGCTGCTGCTGCGCCCGATCCGTCGCCTGTCGGCCGGCACCGCGGCGCTGGCGCGGCGCGACTTCGCGCAGCGTATCGCCGTCAACCGCAGCGACGAGCTGGGCCAGCTTGCGGCCGATTTCAACCGCCTGGCCGAGGCGCTGGGCCGCTACGACCGCCGTCAGCGCCAGTGGCTGGCCGATATCGCCCACGAGCTGCGCACGCCGCTGGCGGTGCTGCGCGGCGGCCTGGAGGCGATGCTCGACGGGGTGCACGGCGCCGATCCGCCGCGCCTGCATTCGCTGCAGCAGGAAGTGCTGCGGCTCAGCGCGCTGATCGACGATCTGCATCTGTTGTCGCTGACCGAGTCGGGCGGATTGCGCCTGCAACGTGCGCGGATCGATCTGGCCGCACTGCTGCGCGAGGCGCTGGCGCGCTTCGACGCGCGGCTGCAGGCCGCCGGATTCGTCGTCGAGCTGCAGCTTTCGCCGCAGGCGGTGGCGGCCGACGTCGATGCCCAGCGCATCGCCCAGGTCCTGGGCAACCTGCTGGAGAACGTGCTCCGGCATGCGCGGCCGCCGGGGCCGCTGCGGATCGCGCTCACGGCTGCGCACGGCGCGGCGCAGATCGCCGTCAGCGACAGCGGACCCGGCGTGCCGGAGGCGGCGCTGCCGCAGCTGTTCGATCGGCTCTACCGCGTCGAGGCGGCGCGCTCGCGTGCCGACGGGGGCGCCGGTCTGGGTCTGGCGATCTGCCGCTCGATCGTCGAGGCCCACGGCGGGCGCATCGAGGCGCGCCTGGCCGGCGGCGGGCTGCGCATCGAGATCACGCTGCCGCAGGAGCGCGGCCGGTGAGCGGGCGCGTGCTGATTGTCGAGGACGAGGAGAAGCTGGCGGCGTTGCTGCGCGACTATTTCGCGCACGCCGGTTTCGACGTCGAGGTGCTGCATCGCGGCGACCAGGTGCAGGCGAGCCTGCAGCGGCGTCCGGTCGATCTGCTCGTGCTCGACCTGCAGCTGCCGGGCCTGGATGGCCTTGCGGTCTGTCGCGCGCTGCGCGCGGCCGGTCCGGACCCTGCGATCCTGATGCTGACCGCGCGCGTCGACGAGGTCGACCGGCTGCTGGGTCTGGAACTGGGCGCCGATGACTATGTCTGCAAGCCGTTCAGTCCGCGCGAAGTCGTGGCGCGGGCGCGCGCCATCCTGCGCCGGCTGCGCCCGCAGGTCGAAACCGACGGCCGGCTGAGCGTCGGACCGGTGCGGGTCGATCCGCTGGCGCACACCGCGTCGGCCGGCGGCCACGCGCTGAGCCTGACGCCGATCGAGTTCGGCCTGCTGACGGCGATGCTGGAGCAGCCGCAGCGCATCTGGTCGCGCGCGCAGCTGCTGGAGCGCGTGCGCGGCACGGACTTTTCCGGCTATGAGCGCAACATCGACGGCCACGTGAAAAACCTGCGGCGCAAGCTGCGCGGCGCGCTGGACGGCCGCGATCCGATCCGCAGCGTCTACGGCATCGGCTACGGCCTGGACGCCGCCGCGCTGGAGGGCTGAAAGCCGCGCGGGGCCGGATCCAATCGACGCCTTCAATGCGTTGTGGCGGAAACAATCAAAAAATATCAAGATGACGGTGGCCGCCCGCCGTGGCGCCGTCATGCTCTAATCCTGCGCCCGAAATTCGGGCATGTTTTCCCAACCATCCCCTCATAAGGCAGTCCTCATCATGGCCAGCAAAGCCCTTACCTGTGTCCTGTTGCTTCTTGGTGCGAGCCTCGCTGGCTGCGCCAGCACGCGTGACAAGAACGGCGCCACCGGTGCCGATACCGGCGCCAGCGCCTACTCCGAGCCCGCGACCAGCGGTGTGCAGCTGGACGTCGCCGGCGGTCTGCCGGCTGGTGTCGACAGCGCCGTCATCTACTTTGCCTTTGACAGCGACGTGATCGACGCCGCCGGCAAGCGCACCGTCGAAGGCTGGGCGCGCTATCTCGCCGCCAACACCGGCGCGGTCGTGCGTCTGGAAGGGCACGCCGACGAGCGCGGCACGCCGGAATACAACCAGGGCTTGGGCGAGCGCCGTGCGATCGCCGTGCGCCGCGCGCTGCTCAACCTGGGCGTCGCCGCCAACCAGCTGAGCACGATCAGCTACGGCGAGACCCGCCCGGTGCAGCAAGGCCACAGCGAGAGCGCCTGGTCGCAGAACCGCCGCGTCGAAGTCGCCCGCTAAGCGCGCGCTTCGCTCGGTACCGTCGGCCCCGCCTGGTGCGGGGCCGATCTTTTTTGCGGGCCCCGCACGCGCTATAGGCTGGATTTCTTGGCGCGGCCGGACGGCGCAGGCACTACACTCGCCTCCTTTTGTGGTTTTCTGAGGCATCCGTTATGACCGGATTTCCGGTTCCTGAAGCAGCGACGGTTCTCGGCGCGCAGGTGCCGCGCCGCGGCAACGCATTCACGCGCGGGCTGGGCCGGCTGCTGCTACGGCTGATGGGCTGGCGTATCGTCGGCCAGCCGCCCGATCTGCCGCGCTTCATCGTCAGCGCGGCCCCGCATACGTCGAACATGGACGGGCTGATTTTCCTGATCGCGACCTTCGCGATGGGCCTGGATCTGCACTGGGTCGGCAAGCACACCCTGTTCAAGGGCCCGGGCGGCAAAGTCCTGCGCTGGATGGGCGGCATCGCCATCGACCGGCGCCAGGCCGGCGGCCTGGTGCAGCAGGTCGCGGACCAGTTCAAGTGCCGCGACGCGCTGGTGATTGTCGTCGCGCCTGAAGGCACGCGCGCGCGCGCCCAGCAGTGGAAGAGCGGCTTCTACCGCATGGCCGAGGCGGCGCAGGTGCCGATCGCGCTGGGGTTCATGGACTACGCGCGCAAGCGCGTCGGCTTTGGTCCGACGCTCGTGCCCAGCGGCGATTTCGACGCCGATCTGCAGCGCATGGGCACGTTCTACGCGGGTATCCACCCGCGCTATCCGGAATGCTTCAGCCTGCCGCAGCGCGACGCTCAGTAGCGGCCGGGGACGCCGGCAGTTTCCCCGTGCCGGCGCGATGCCCGGCCCACAGGCCTTCCAGGAAGCTGCGCGCGTTGAGGCCCAGGTTGCGGGTGCGGTAACCGCCCTCCTGCACCACCAGCGTCGGCAGCGACAGTCCGCCGATCAGGCGGCCGTTGGCGTGGAAGTCCTCCGCGACCAGCGGCCAGCTGCCGGTCGGGTCGGCGCGCGCGGTGTCGAGGCCCAGGGCCACCACCAGATACGCCGCGCCGAAGGCGCGGATGCGCGTCAGCGCCTGGTTGAGCGTCCGCCGGTAGGTCTCGGCCGTGATCTTCTCCGGCAGCGGCAGGTTGAGATTCGCGCCCAGGCCGGCGCCGCTGCCGACTTCGTCGACGAAACCGGCGAAGTGCGGGTAGGCCGCCGGCGGCGCGCAGTGGATCGACACCGTCAGCACGTCGGCGCGCTCGTAGAAGATGTCCTGGGTGCCGTTGCCGTGGTGAAAGTCGATGTCGAGCACTGCGACCTTGCCGAAGTCGCTCAGGTACTCGGCGGCGGCGGCGGTCGAGTTGAGGAAGCAGAAGCCGCCGAACACGCGGCGCTCGGCATGGTGCGCGGGCGGCCGCACCAGCGCGTAGGCGAGGTGAAAGCCTTCGAACAACGCGCGCGCGCCGGTGACGGCGCAGTCCACCGCGCCGCGGGCCGCCGGCCACACATTCGGGTGCAGCGGCGTGAAAGTATCGGTGCAGTAGTAGCCCATGCGCAGCTCGATGTCGCGCGGCGGACGGGTCTGGTTGCGCACCGGGAACACGATCGGGTAGATCGACTTGCCGGCCGGCAGGGCCGCGCAGGCTTCGCGCAGGTAGTCGAGATAGTCGCGCGCATGGATGCGGCGCAGCAGTGCGTCCGGGGTGTGGCGCGGCGAGAGTCGGGTGAACAGGCTGGTCTTGTTCAGCTCGTCGAGGATTGCCGGAATGCGCACCGGCACCTCGACGTAGCCGCGATCGCGCACGTGGTGGATGTCATGGCCGGAGTTCACCAGCAGCGCGATGCCCTTGCCGTCGTCGGAGCGGCGCACGGGCGCGCTGACGGCCGTCTGCTTGATGTAGCGCGGCGCCCGCAGCTGCGCCGGATCGTCGACGAATGAGCCCGCCAGCGCCTCGATGTCCGCCGCGGTCATCAGGTCGCCGTACTTGCGTTCGGCAATTGCGCGCACGGTGTCGCGCAGCAGGCTGCGCCGCAGCGGCGCGCTCTGGCCGAGTCCGTCATACATCAGGTAATACAGGTCGCGGTCGCCGGGATAGATCGGCGTGGCATAGGCGTTGTGAATGATCGGTCGCGCGCCGTAGCGTTCGTAGAAGCGGATGCGGTTGCGGTTCTGCCGCAGCAGGTCGGGATCGATGACCACCGCCGGGTCATCGACACTGCACTCGAAGAACAGGCCGCGGGCACCCAGCAGCTGCGCCTCCTCGCGGATGGTTTCGTACAGCACGCCGCCGAGGCCGCTGCCGGTGGTGCCGGGCGCCGCCGAGATCAGCTCGAGGAAGGCGACGCGCAGATCGGTCAGGTGCAGCAGCATCGCGAAGCCCTTGACCTGGCCGTTGGCATTTTCGGCGACGAACAGGATCGAGCGGTAACGGTAGCGCAGTGGATCCTGCAGCTGGCGCGAGACCTTTTCCAGATCCTGCGGCCGGGCGGTCGGGAACTGCGCCTGGATGATGCGGCGCACCTGGGCGATGGCTTCGCAGTTGGCCGGCGTCACCTCGTCGTGAATCTTGCGAATGCGGAACACGGACTCTCCGGGCGGAAGGCTCGGGCTAGCTTACGGCGCCCGCTGCCGTCGGCGCAGCTTAGAATCCGGTGCCGGTCGAATGCGCGAGCCGGTCATCAACAAGGGGCAGGGATGAACGGGTCGACGTCGCAGCGGGTGACCGTGGTGCTGTTGTGGGTCGCG
>JBFHQK010000027.1:0-17737 GCA_041592255.1 Fontimonas sp. | reverse complement strand
CGAAGCCGTCGTACAGCACCTTCATGTCGTCGTGCGTGGCGATGCTGACGCCCGAGTTGCCGATCTTGCCGTAGATGTCCGGGCGCAGGTCGGGGTCCCAGCCGTACAGCGTCACCGAGTCGAAGGCGGTGGACAGGCGGTGCGCCGGCATGCCCTCGGACACTTTCTTGAAGCGGCGGTTGGTGCGGAAGGCGTCGCCCTCGCCGGCGAACATGCGCGTCGGGTCCTCGCCTTCGCGCTTGAACGCGAACACGCCGGCGGTGTACGGGAACGAGCCCGGCACGTTCTCCTTCATCAGGAAGCGCAGCGTCTCGCCGTCGTCCTCGAACGCCGGCAGCGCGACCTTGCGCACCTTGGTGCCCGACAGCGACTCCTGGGTCAGCCGGGTGCGGATCTCCTTGTCGCGGATCTTCACCACGTACTCGTCCTGCGCGTACAGCTCGCGCGTCTTCGGCCACTGATCGAGCAGCTTGCGCGCCGCCGGCAGCAGCTCGCCGTCCTTGGCGGAGATCATGCTGTCGAAGCCGGTCAGCGGCTGGCCGGCGGCCTCGAACAGCGCCTTGGCGACTTTCAGCGACTGGCGCTCGCGGGCGACGCGCGCCTGCTGCGCAACCGTCTTGTGGTAGCCGCGCTGGGTGGCGGCAATGTCGGCGAGATAGCGCACACGCTCGGCCGGCACGATGGCGCGGCTCTGCGACGAGTACTTCACGTTGACCGGCGGCAGCGTGCCGGCAGCGGCCTTCAGGCCCTTCTCCTGTAGCCTGGGCAGCAGCGCCTGGTACAGCGCGGTGACGCCGTCGTCGTTGAAGCGCGCCGCCATTGTGCCATACACCGGCATCGTCTCCGCTGCCTGCGCGAAGCGCTCGCGGTTGCGCTGGACCTGCTTGCGCACGTCGCGCAGCGCGTCCTCGGCGCCCTTGCGGTCGAACTTGTTGATGGCGACGAAGTCGGCGAAGTCGAGCATGTCGATCTTCTCCAGCTGCGAGGCGGCGCCGAACTCGGGTGTCATCACGTACAGCGACACATCGACGAAGGGCACGATCGCGGCGTCGCCCTGGCCGATACCGGAGGTCTCGACGATCACCAGGTCGAAGCCGCCGAGCTTGCAGGCGGCGATCACGTCCGGCAGCGCGGCCGACAGTTCGGAACCGGTATCGCGCGTGGCCAGCGAGCGCATGTAGACCTGCGGGCTGTCGATGGCGTTCATGCGGATGCGGTCGCCCAGCAGCGCGCCGCCGGTGCGCTTGCGCGACGGGTCGATGGACACGATCGCGACCTTGAGCCGGTCGGCCTGGTCCAGGCGCAGGCGCAGCACCAGCTCGTCGGTGAGCGACGATTTGCCGGCGCCGCCGGTGCCGGTGATGCCCAGCACCGGCACGGTGATCTTCGTGGCCGCTTCGCGCAGGGTCTGGCGGACGCCGTCGTCGTACGCGTTGTTCTCCAGCGCCGTGATCACGCGCGCGAGCTGGCGGCGGTCGCCGGACTGCAGCGCCGCCAGCGCCTGCGCGGCCGGCGGCGCGAGCGCGTTGAGGTCGTAGTCGCTGCTCTGCACGACGTCGTCGATCATGCCCTGCAGGCCGAGCCTGGCGCCGTCCTCGGGCGAATAGATGCGCGCCACACCGTAGTCCATCAGGGTCTTGATCTCGGAGGGCACGATGACGCCACCGCCGCCGCCGAAGACCTTGATGTTGTCGCCGCCGCCGGCGCGCAGCAGATCGACGATGTACTTGAAAAACTCGATGTGCCCGCCCTGGTAGGAGGTGATCGCCACGCCCTGCACGTCCTCCTCGAGCGCGGCCTTGACGATCTCGCCGGCCGAGCGGTTGTGGCCCAGATGAATCACCTCGGCGCCGCTGGCCTGCAGGATGCGGCGCATGATGTTGATCGAGGCGTCGTGGCCGTCGAACAGCGACGTCGCGGTGACGAAGCGCACCTTGTGCTTGGCCTTGTACGGCTTGAGGTTCTGGGCGACGGAAAGGTCGGTCATGGCAAACATCCGGTGGGGCGGGCGCGCAGCCGCGCGCTGAATCGGTCAGATTTTAGGCGCCGCCCCGGTTTGCGGCGATGCCCGAAACTGACAGCGTCCGTGTGAAAATCGGACAGTGCCGACACCGCAACCCGAAAAAGACAGCGTCTCCATCCACTTCGTCCGCGAGGCGCTGGCGGGCGTGCGCCGCCGCGGGCTCGACGCCGGCGCCCTGCTCGCCGCCGCGGGCATCTCCGAGCGCCTGCTCGGCTTCGACCAGGCGCGGGTGTCGGCGGAGCGCTTCAGCGCGCTGTGGCTGGCGGTGGCCGCCGCGCTCGATGACGAGTTCTTCGGGCTCGACCGGCGCCGGATGAAGGTCGGCAGCTTCGCCACCCTGACCCGGTTCATGCTCGGGGCGCGCAACCTGCGCGGCGCGCTGCAGCGCGCGCAGCGGCTGTTCGAGATCGTGCTCGACGACACCGCGATTGCGCTGGTCGAGGACGGCGCCGAGGCCGCCGTCGAGCTGGTGCCGGCGGCGGATGCGGGGCCGCCGGTGGTGCCGTTCGCGCACGAGACCCTGCTGGTGCTGCTGCACGGCCTGATGTGCTGGCTGGTCGGCCAGCGCATCGCGCTGCTGCGCGCCGAGTTTGCCTATCCGCGGCCGGCGCACTGGCGCGAGTACACGCTGATGTACTCGCCGCAGCTGGGCTTCGGTACGTCGCGCACGCGCATCGTCTTCGACGCGGCGCGGCTCGACGCGCCGGTGGTGCAGAACGAACGCAGCGCGCGCGCGTTCCTGCGCGGCGCGCCGTACAACATCGTCCTCAAGTTCAAGGACACGCACAGCTGGTCGGCGCGCGTGCGCCATGCGCTGCGCGACCGCGCGCCGCTGGCCTGGCCGACCTTCGACGCGCTGGCGGCACAGCTTGGTGTCGGCGCCTCGGTGCTGCGGCGCGGACTCGAACGCGAGGGCGCCAGCTTCCGCGCGATCAAGGACGCGCTGCGCCGCGACCTGGCGATCGAACAGCTGAGCCATTCGGCGCTGCCGGTGCCGCAGATCGCGCAGGCGGTCGGCTTCACCGAACCCAGCGCGTTCCACCGCGCGTTCAAGCAGTGGACCGGCGTGCGCCCCGGCGAGTACCGGCGCCAGGCGGCGCGTTCGGCGCGTTAAGCGCCGCGATGCACCGCCAGCGGCGCGAAGGCCTGGTCCACCGGCATCAGCGAGATGGTGTTGACGTTGACGTGCGCCGGGCGCGTGGCGATCCAGTGCACGGTGTCGGCGATGTCCTCGGCGCTCAGCGGCGTGGTGTTCTCGTAGACCTTGGCGGCGCGCGCGTCGTCGCCGTGAAAGCGCACGCTGGAGAACTCGGTGCCGCCGCACAGCCCCGGCTCGACATCGGTCACGCGCACTTGAGTGCCGAGCAGGTCGGCGCGCAGGTTGAGCGAGAACTGGCGCACGAAGGCCTTGGTCGCGCCGTAGACGTTGCCGCCCGGATACGGCCATTCCCCGGCGATCGAACCGAGGTTGATCACGTGGCCGCGTTTGCGCGCCACCATGCCCGGCAGCAGCGCGCGGGTCATGTAGAGCAGGCCCTTGATGTTGGTGTCGACCATCTGCTCCCAGTCGGCAAGCAGCGCCTGATGCGCCGGCTCCAGGCCCAGGGCGAGGCCGGCGTTGTTGACCAGCACGTCGACCTCGGCGAAGTCGGCCGGCAGCGCGGACAGCGCGGCGTCGATCGCGGCCGGGTCGCGCACGTCCAGCGTCACCGGCAGCGCGCGCGGCCCCAGTTCGGCGGCGAGTTGGCGCAGGCGTTCGTCGCGGCGGCCGGCAATGATCACGCGGGCGCCATCGGCGGCGAAGCGGCGCGCGATCGCGGCGCCAAAGCCGGCGCTCGCGCCGGTCACAAAAACGACCATCGGGGGTTCCTGAACGGCGGATTCGCCGCGAGACTACGCCAAACCCCCTTCGCGTTGCAGTGGCGCCGCCGACAGCTCATGCACCAGATCGTCATCCACCGCCCGGGCGGCTACGAGCGCCTGCAGATCGAGACCCGGCCGGAGCCGCAGCCCGGCCCCGGCCAGCTGCGGATCGCGGTGAGCCATGTCGGCGTCAACTACGCCGACTGCGTCGTGCGCATGGGCCTGTATGCGTCGGCCAAACAGCTGGTGGGCTGGCCGATCACGCCCGGCTTCGAGATCGCCGGCACCGTCGATGCGGTCGGCGCGGGCGTGACCGATCTGGCGCCGGGGGATCCGGTGATCGGCGTGACCCTGTTCGACGGCTACGCCACGTCGCGGGTGCTGCCGCGCGCGCAGGTGTTCCGCCGCCCGGACAGGCTCGACGCCGCCGCCGCCGCGGGCCTGCCGACCGTGTTTCTGACCGCGTGGTTTGCGCTGCGCGAGCTGGCGCACGTGCGCCCCGGCGAACGCGTGCTGATCCACTCCGCCGCCGGCGGCGTCGGCTGCGCCGCGGTGCAGCTGGCGCGCGAGGCCGGTGCCGAGGTCACCGCCGTGGTCGGCGCGGCGCACAAGCGCGAACTGCCGCTGTCGCTGGGCGCGCACGCGGTCATCGTCAAGGCTGAAACCGACTGGCGCGCGGCCGCCGACCGGAGTGCGCCACAGGGTTACGACGTGATCCTCGACCCCAACGGCCGCTCGACGCTGGCCGACAGTTACGCACGCCTGGCGCCACTGGGGCGGCTGGTGATCTACGGCTTTCACTCGATGCTGCCGCGCCGGGGCGGGCGGCCAAACTGGCCCAAGCTGGCCTGGGACTGGCTGCGCACCCCGCGCTTCAACCCGCTGCGCCTGACCACCGAGAACCGCAGTGTGCTGGCGTTCAACCTGAGCTTTCTGAGCCAGCGCGCCGACCGCCTGATTCCGGCGATGGAGGCGGTGCTTGCCGGCATTGCCGCCGGGCGCCTGCAGCCGGCGCCGGTGAGCGTCTATCCCTTCGCCGAGGTCGCGCGGGCGCACGCCGACCTCGAATCCGGGCAGACCCAGGGCAAGCTGGTGCTCGCGGTCTGAGTGCTCAGCGCCGGCGGCCGACCGTGGCGGTGGTGCCGGAGCGGCCGATGTCCTCGACCTTGGGCGCGGTGCGAAACAGGCGGTCGCCCAGGCCCATCGACACCCCCCACCAGTAGTTCTCGTTGCGGAAATGGTGGTAGCGGTGCTCGCGCACGCGGCGCCGGTAGTAGTCGAAATCCGGACACCAGGGAATGTGGGTCAGGTAGTGCACCCACTCGTAGTGCAGGCCCAGCAGCAGGTACACCGTGACCGCGCTCAGCACCCATTCCTTCCACGGCCACAGCAGCCACAGCAGCGCGCCGATCACCGGCAGCACCAGCGCATGCACGTGACGCGGCACGAACACCCATTTCAGGTTCCACGGATCGGCGTGGTGCCGGCGGTGGGTGACCGGCAGATAGAAATCGATCGTGCGGCCGAACAGCGTCTTGGGCGTGTAATGCAGCATGAAGACGTGAATCAGCCACTCGTTGACCGGAAAATACGCCAGCACCGCCAGCGCAATTGCCGCGTCGGCCCAGCCCAGACCGCCCAGCGCCACGCGCCAGGCGCCGAACAGCAGCACGAAGGCCGCGATCAGCCGCGGGCTTGCGTGCGCCCAGAACACGCGCAGCGCGGTGGCGCGGTCACGCGGCAGCGTCTCCGGCGGGCGCATCGGGTTGCGCTGGGCGCATTCGCGGGCCGCGACCATGCGCCGATCCTCGACGTGTGCCGACGTATGCATCACCGGTCTCCGGTTGGTTCGAGCGCATCGAGCGCGCGCTCAAGGGCCTGACGCCCGATCTCGACATGGTGGCGGCCGGCCACCCGCGCCGCCTCGGTGTTGCCGCGGCGCACCGCGGCGGCGATCGCGCCCAGATGGTCCAGATCGCGGAACTCGGCTTCGAGCACTGCCGCGAGCGCGTCCCAGACCTGGGTGTAGGTCCGGGTCATCGAATTGAACGCGAGGCGGAAGGCGATGTTGCCGCTGCCTTCGACCAGCTGCTTCCAGTAGTCGAGCGCGTGCTGCTGCAGCGCGCGCAGGTCGTGTGCATCGGCGCGCATGCGCGCCAGCCGCGCGTCGAGCGCATCGGCGAGCGCGGCGCCGCCCTGACGCGCCGCCGCGGCGGCGATGTCCGGCGCCAGCGCCGAGCGCAGCGCCAGGATCGCGCGCACGACCGTGCTGTTGAGGCGGCCGTCCGGCTGCGCGATCAGCGCCGGCAGCAGATCCAGGCCGCCGGCCTCCTGATAATCGAGCACCACGCTGTTGCCGCCCTGACGCACCGCCACCAGCCCGGCCTGCTGCAGCCGCTTGATCGCCTCGCGCACCGCGCCGCGGTTGACGCCCAGCACCTCCGCCAGCTCGCGCTCGGCCGGCAGCGGCTCGCCCGCCGGCAGCTCGCCGCCGAGGATCTTGCCGGCAAGCTGCTCATAGACCGACGCGGACAGCGCGGCCCTGTGGACGGCGGAAAAGGCGGTGGTGGT
Organism: Fontimonas sp.; assembly: GCA_041592255.1. Taxonomy (GTDB): domain Bacteria; phylum Pseudomonadota; class Gammaproteobacteria; order Nevskiales; family Nevskiaceae; genus Solimonas. The sequence goes on along the minus strand of JBFHQK010000027.1, from coordinate 11,280 downwards.
CATGCGGTCAACTTATCAGACCAGTTGTCGGGCGGGCAAATACCGCTCGGATCCAGTGCGAAGTGACCGGCGGAACCTCAGGTCAGCAGGAACCAGAGGGCGCCGAGCACGGCGCTGATGAAGATCACCGGAATCATGCCGATGTGGAAGCGCAGCAGGGCGATGGCAGCGCCAACCGCCAGTACCAGGCTGGCCACGTTCAGGGTCGACAGCACGGGAACCTGCAGCGTCAGCCCGTAGGCCTGCACCACGCCGACTTCACCGAACAGCACGTGCAAACCGAACCACACGACCAGGTTCAGCACCACACCGACCACGGCCGCGGTAATCGCCGACAGCGCAGCGCTGAGGGCCTGATTGTTTCTCAGGGACTCGATGTAGGGCGCGCCAGTGAAAATCCACAGGAAGCTCGGCACAAACGTCACCCAGGTGGCCAGCACCGAGGCCAGCAGGCCGGCGGTATAGGGATCGAGTCCGCCCGGGTCACGGAATGCGCCTAGGAAGGCGACGAACTGTACGACCTGGATCAGCGGTCCCGGTGTGGTCTCGGCCATGCCGAGGCCATCGAGCATCTCGCCCGGCGCCAGCCAGCCGTAGTGTTGCACCGCCTCCTGCGCCATGTAGGCCAGGACCGAGTAGGCGCCGCCGAACGTCACCACGGCGAGTTTGGAGAAGAACAGGCCGATCTGGGTGAACACGTGATCGCCGCCCAGCAGCCCCGCCAGCGCAATCAGCGGGGCGCACCAAAGCGCCAGCCAGAAGGCCGCGACCCGGATGGTGCGAACCAAGGACGGTCGCACATGGTCCTGCTCTGCGTCGTGCAGCATTGCGTCAACGGTGGCGGTGGCCGCACCGCTGCCCGCCGGCTGCGCTTTGAGGACGACGAAGGTGTCGGGACGGAGGCGGCTGCCGACCAGGCCGATCACGGCGGCCGAGAGGATGAGCACTGGAAACGGGACATCCAGGAGGAAAATCGCGGCAAAGGCCGTGGCCGCGATCAGGGACATGGCGCCGTTCTTCAGCGCGCGTTTACCGATGCGGTGCACCGCTTCGAGGACCACGGCGAGCACCGCCGCTTTGATGCCGAAGAACAGCGCCTGCACCAACGCCAGCTCCTGGAACCCGGCATAGAGGATGCTCAGCGCCAGAATGCTCAAGAAGCCGGGCAGCACAAACAGCGTGCCCGCCACCAGGCCGCCGGCGGTGCGGTGCAGCAGCCAGCCGATGTAGGTGGCGAGCTGTTGGGCTTCAGGGCCCGGCAGCAGCATGCAGTAGTTGAGGGCATGCAGGAACCGGCGCTCGCTGATCCATTTTTTCTCGTCGACGAGAATGCGGTGCATGACCGCGATCTGACCGGCCGGACCGCCGAAGCTCAGCGCGGCGACGCGCAACCAGACGATCAGCGCCTCGCGAAACGAGACCTGGTGCCCGTATGGATTGCGCACGGCCAAAGCGTCGGCCGGTTCGGATGGATTCATCGTCTAATCCGCGTCATCGGTGCTTCCTGCGGCGATGGCGCTCAGGAGCGATACGCGGTGGGGGCGGCTCGCCATCTCGATCAAGGGCACTCATCGCTCGGGCCGCTGACCGTGAAAGGCTCGGACGTCGCCTCGTAGTGCTGCACGGCGTCGGACAGCACCTTGGCGCCGCCTGCAATCCGGATGCGGTAGGTGCCGGCGGCAGTGTTGCGCGGGACCGACCAGATCACTTGCGCGCTACCGCCGCTGCCGAGCGGGTTTTCGAACGCCGCCGGCTGCGCGATCTGAGCCCGCCAGTCATAGATCAGGCTGGGATCGCGGTCCTCGCTGACTGTGTGCCAGCCGCCGTCTGCGCCCAGGCGCTCGACGTAGGCGTAACTCTCCTGCAGCCGCAAGTCATTGCGCGGGTGGCCGGCGACGAACTCCACGACAACGCGCTCGCCGGCATTGACCGAAGCCGGCGGCTGCGTCATCACGGTGCCCGGAGCGCCGGACCGGTGCGGTGCTTCCGAGGGCCCCGGGCTCAAGCTCAGGTCAGAGCGGGCGGCCACGGCAACCGGCTCGGAATGCGGCTCGCCTGCGCGCATCGCGCGTGCCAGCTTCAGGGCCTCCTGTGCGACTGCGGCATGCGTCCATGGCCCGTAGAGTGTCGAGGCGCCTTCGTAGTGCTGCGCCGAATATTCCTCGCGCGTTGTCAGGTAATGCACGTAGTCGTTGACCAGGCCGGCAATGACGATCTTCCTGACCCCCACGGGCGCCAGCTCGGTCATCAGCAAGCTGCGCAGGCGCCGCGCCGATACGGTCGTGACTTCCCACGGGATGCCCAGCACCGCGAACTGCCCGATGCGCAGCAGCTGAAACGGCAGCGCGGACCCGCCCCGCGGCAGCAGCACCGGCTTTTCGGCCTGGCAGGAAAAATCACCCAGGGCAGGCGGCAACAGGCGCACATTGCACATGACCGCCGCAGAGAGCACATGTCCGGGGATCGTCTCGGCAGGCCAGCCACCGGGAAATCCTTCAAAGCGCGCGCCTTGCAGGGTGGCGATATCGGCCAGCGCGGCATTGAGCAGATCAGGGTCGTCGCCGCACTTCAGGCCTTCCACCGTCGGCCCCGGTCCGTCTTCCGCGCCGGCGCCAAACGATGCGCCCAATGCGCCGCTGCAGGTTCGCTTGATGGCGTCATCCAGCTCGGGCGGATGATTCAGGCTCGCCAGCACCACCGGATCCTCAATGGTGATGTTGTCGATCGCCACGGTGCGGAACTGATAATCGACCGGCCCGGCCACGGCCTCGCCCTGACCCAGCAACTCGAGGGCGCGGGCCAGCTGCTTGATGCCCGAAATGGCATTGGAGTCGAGATCGGTTTCCCCGCCGCCGCGCCGCGGATCCGGATAGGGGAAGTCCTCGATGAAGATGTTCGGCGAACTGTCGCCCTCGTCCGCCTGCGCGAAAGCGCCGACGAACGTCCCCGCGGCCGCGTCTGCGCGGTAATCCGTGCCCATCAGGCGCTCCAGCCCCAGGGATGCATAGCCCTTCACGTCGCCACTCACGTAGGGCTGATCCGGGCCGATGACGGTGGGATGCACGCCAAACCAGTTGATCAAGCCGACGGCCTTGCGCGGCTCTCGATACAGCTCCAGCTGCACCATCTGCTTGTTGACCTGGACCTGCTCGCCGCGCGCGTTAGTGAAGCGCTGACGCTCTGCTTCCGCATTTTGCAGAAATGCCGGCTTGGATCGATTGATGTTGGTATTCAGCAACTCGCCGAACGACAGCCCGATCTCACCCGGCACCGGATGGGCTGCCAGGTTGGTGTCGGCATTCTTGATGGCGGCGACAATCCCGCTGACCAGCACCGCGAATCCGGTGTTGTCGCCGGCGATGCCGGTATTGGGATCGGAATGCGTGTGGGTGACGGACAGCATGACGTTGTGCCCGTTGTAGCGCTCCTTCAGTCGGGCGTCCGCATCAATCTCCGCCAGCACGGCCTGCCGGATGGCGCGACTCATCAGGCCGGTGTCGATCGACACGAACATCACGCGCCGACCGTTGCAGGGCGATTCGATTGCGAAGGCGCGGGCGTACACGCGCGTGTGCAGCGCACTGAAGACCTGCTGCGGATTCACCCAAGCGGGGCTGGCCGTATCCGCGATCACGCCGGTGACATCGTGCAGGCCCGTCCCGATCCGATACCGCGAGTTCTGCGCGCAGGGGCCGGCAGTGGGCGCCAAAGCGGGGGATTCCACATCCAGCGTCCCCGTGGCATCGAGTCCCGCCCCCACGGCGCGCCGTGGATCGGTCATGACACATCGCGCGCCCACGGCGTCCAGCTCTGCTACGCCGATGCCCCAATCCGCAACGGGCCGGCTGCTCGAATCGCAGCCCGCCAAGATCAAGGCTGCCGTCAGTGCGGCAGTTGTCCGAAGCCCCCGAATAACCATGCTGCCCCCTCCAATCACCGTTCACGCGCGCGAAATCAGGCAGGCCCGCCTGCTTGCAAGCACAGGAGAGCCCAACGGCCTCAGCTCTGCAACACGCATGCGGATGAGGGGCCGAAGTCGCCACGCACCATCGTGGCCTGGCCCCGATGGCCCCTTGCTATGGAGCGCGCGGGGCGGAGGGCAGCGGGACCGCGCCGCGCAGCAGCCCGTCAGGAGATCTTGTGTGGCCCCGCGGCGGGCCGAGGCGGACGGCTAGCGTCTCGCGCGGGCCCGCGCGATGGCGGCGCGGACCTGTGCCGGGCTGGTGGCGCCGTAGTGGTTGCGTGCGGCGAGCGAGCCTTCGAGGGTGATGCGCTCGTAGACGTCGGCTTCGATCAGCGGCGAGAAGCCGCGCAGTTCGTCGAGCGGCAGGTCGGCGAGGTCGCAGTCTTTCTGCGCGGCGTGGGCCACGGCGCTGCCGACGACGTGGTGGGCGTCGCGGAACGGCAGACCTTTTTTGACCAGGTAGTCGGCGAGGTCGGTGGCGGTGGAGAAGCCTTTGGCGGCGGCGGCGCGGCAGTGGTCGCGCTTGACGGTGATGTGCGGCAGCATCTCGGCGTAGACCTGCAGGCAGATCGTTACCGTGTCGACGCTGTCGAACAGCGGCGGCTTGTCTTCCTGGTTGTCGCGGTTGTACGCCAGCGGCTGGCCCTTCATCAGCACCAGCAGTGCGTTGAGGTTGCCGATGACGCGGCCGGTCTTGCCGCGCACCAGCTCGGGCACGTCCGGGTTCTTCTTCTGCGGCATGATCGAGCTGCCGGTGCAGAAGCGGTCAGGCAGGTCGACGAAGCCGAACATCGGCGTCGCCCACAGAATCAGTTCCTCGCTCCAGCGCGACAGGTGCACGAGGATCAGGCTGGCCGCGGCGCAGAATTCGATCGCGTAGTCGCGGTCGGAGACGGTGTCGAGTGAGTTTTCGGTGACGCCGTCGAAGCCGAGCTGTTCGGCGACGAAGTGGCGGTCGATCGGGTACACGGTGCCGGCCAGCGCCGCGGCGCCCAACGGCAGCAGGTTCATGCGCTTGCGGCAGTCGAGCAGGCGCGACTGGTCGCGCAGCATCTGTTCGCGCCAAGCCAGCATGTGGTGGCCGAAGGTCACCGGCTGGGCGATCTGCAGGTGGGTGAAGCCGGGCATCACGGTGTCGGCCTCGCGCTCGGCGAGGTCGAGCAGCGCGTCGGCGATGCGGTCGATCAGCGGCACGAGCGCGTCGATCACGTCGCGCACGTACAGACGCATGTCGGTGGCGACCTGGTCGTTGCGGCTGCGGCCGGTGTGCAGGCGCTTGCCGGCGTCGCCGATGGCTGCGGTCAGCCGCGCCTCGATGTTCATGTGCACGTCTTCGAGCTTTTCGCTCCACTCGAAGCGGCCGGATTCGATGTCAGCGCGGATCGCGTCGAGGCCGGCGGCGATGGCCTCGGCGTCGGCCGCGGAGAGCACCCCGACCTTGGCCAGCATGCGCGCGTGTGCCTGCGAGCCGCGGATGTCCTGCGCGTACAGGCGCCGGTCGAAGCTCACCGACTCGGAAAACCGCTCGACCAGCGCCGAGGTGGCTTCGGCGAAGCGACCGCCCCAGAGCTTGGGAGAACCTTGATTGGACATGGCGACGGCCGGCGGCAAAAGGGGCGGGAATTATTGGAGCGGCGCTGGATTGTTTCAACAATGCTCACGCCGCGGCGCGGGCGCGGCCATCGGGCGGGCGCCGCGGTCCGTCGGGTACCATGCGCCTTGCCCGGCCGCAGCGCGCTTGCCAAGCTGGCGCGATTCCAAGGCCACCGCGGAACCTCGTGCAACGCATCCGACCGCCGTCTGTTCCCGCCCTCAACCTGATTCCGGACTTCTGCGCCGGACACAGCATCCTGTCGCTGGCGTTCACGATGGAGCTGGTGGCGATCGTGCTGACGCTGGGCGGCGGCAGCAGCGGCGCCGCCGCGCTCGAACGCCTGCTGCTGATCTCGCTGTATCTGCAGTGGATCAGCCTGTGCGCGGCGGCTGCGCTGTGCTGGATCCGGCGCCGGCTGCGCTATGCGGGCGCCGGCATGGTCTTTTTCGTCTGTTGGGCGCTGCTGGTGCTGGTGGTGATGGTGATCGCCGATGTGGCGCATCGTCTGAGCACGCTGCTGAGCTGGGAATTCATTCTGCCGGCCGAAACCCATCTGGGCTTTGTGCTGCGCCACACCGGCATCGCCGCGATCGTCGCCCTGCTGCTGCTGCGCTACTTCTGGGTGCGCAACCAGTGGAGCATGCAGGTGCAGGCCGAGGGCGAGGCGCGCTACCAGGCGCTCAACGCGCGCATCCGCCCGCACTTCCTGTTCAACGCGCTCAACAGCCTCGCGGCGCTGATCCAGGTGCGTCCCAATGACGCCGAGATGATGGTCGAGGATCTGTCCGATCTGTTCCGCGCCAGCCTCGAAAAACGCGGCCAGGTCGCGCCGCTGGTCGAGGAGATCGGGCTCTGCCACGCCTATCTGCGCATCGAGAAGCTGCGCCTGGGCGACAAGCTCAAGGTCGAGTGGGATGTGCCGGAGGAGCTGCTGGCCTGGCCGGTGCCCAAGCTGGTGGTACAGCCCTTGATCGAGAATGCGGTGCATCACGGCGTCTCGCGGCTGGCGTCGGGCGGCTGCATCCGCATTGCCGCGCGCGAGATCTTCCACCGGCTGGTCATCGAGGTCACCAATCCGATGTCGGGCACGGACGGCACCCCCAGCAGCGGCAACCGCATCGCGATCGACAATATTGCTCAGCGCCTGAACCTGATTTACGGTGATGGGGCGCGGTTGGAGATGGGGCGTGACCTGCGGCTCGAAAGCGGCGTGTTTCGCGCGCGGCTGGTGCTCCCCAAGGAAGCGCGCGGTGAAGAGCCGGCAGAGTGATCGCTGCTCACAGCAGCACAGATGGGTCTAGAGGACACACATATGCGCGTGGTGATCGTTGACGATGAGCCCCTGGCGCGCGAGCGTCTGAAACGCCTGCTGCAGGAGTTTCCCGGCTACGAGGTCGTCGGCGAGGCCGGCGACGGCGAAAGCGCACTCGATGTGATTGACGACGAAGAGCCGGATCTGGTGCTGCTCGACATCCGCATGGGCGGCATCGACGGCCTGCAGGTGGCGCGCCAGCTCGCCGAGATGGACGTGCCGCCCGCGGTCATTTTCACCACGGCGTACTCCGAGCACGCGCTGTCGGCCTTCGATGCCAGCGCCCAGGGCTATCTGCTCAAGCCGATCCGCCTGGAAAAACTGCGCGACGCGCTGCAGCGCGTGCGCAAGCCCACGCGGGCGCAGAAGCCGCAGGTCAAGGCGCCGGTTGAGGGCGCCGCGCCCAAGCGCGAATTCGTGCTGGCGACCACCCGCGACGGTCTGGTGCGCGTGCCGGTCGACGACATCCTCTATTTCGTCGCCGACCAGAAATACACCACGGTTTGCCACCTGCACGGCGAAGTGCTGATCGAGGAGTCGCTGAAGACGCTGGAAACCGACTTCGCGCCGACCTTCCTGCGCGTGCATCGCAAGGCGCTGGTCAACACGCGCTATATCGCCGGCCTCGAACGCGACCGCCAGGGCGATCAGCACCACTGGCTCAAGATCAAGCACGCCTCGGAGCCGCTGCCGGTGTCGCGCCGGCGTCTGGCCGAGGTGCGACGGTTCCTGACCGACACCTGAGGCCCGCGGGGCGGGAGGCGGACGGCGCAAAGCTTTAGACTGCGCGCGGTCCCGTTTCCCGATTTCCGCTCTCATGCTGCTTCGTATCGCCACCCGCGAGTCCCCGCTGTCCCTGTGGCAGGCCCGCCACTTCCAGGCCGAGCTGCAGCGCTGTCAGCCCGGCCTCGCGGTGCAGCTCGTGCCGATGACCACGCTGGGCGACCAGATGCTGTCGGCGCCGCTGGCCACCGTCGGTGGCAAGGGCGTGTTCGTCAAGGAACTCGAGCAGGCGATGCTCGAGGGCCGCGCCGATCTCGCGGTGCACTCGATGAAGGACGTGCCGGTGCATCAGCCTGACGGCCTGTGCCTGGCCGCGTTCCTGCCCGCCGAGGACCCGCGCGATGCGTTTGTCGCCAATGCCCACGCCACGCTCGATGCGCTGCCGCAGGGCGCGCACGTGGGCACGTCGAGCCTGCGCCGGCAGGCGCAGCTGCGCGCGCTGCGTCCGGATCTGCGCGTCAGCGATCTGCGCGGCAACGTCGGCACCCGCCTGCGCAAGCTCGACGAGCGCGCCTATGACGCGATTCTGCTGGCAACGGCCGGTCTGGTGCGTCTGGGGCTGGCGTCGCGCATCGGCGAGCGCTTCGATCCGGCGCGGTTCGTGCCGGCGATCGGCCAGGGCATCGTCGGCATCGAGTGCCGCGAGAATGATGACGCGACGCGCGCGCTGCTGGCGCCGCTGCACGATGCCGCCGCGGCGACCCGGCTGATGGCCGAGCGCGCGATGAATGCCCGTCTTGGCGGCGCCTGCCAGGTGCCGGTGGCCGGGCATGCGCGGATCGACGGCAGCCGCCTGCGGCTGTCCGGGCTGGTCGGGGCGCCGGATGGCTCGCGGCTGGTGCGCGACGAAATCGACGGGGATGTCGCCGACGCCGCGGCGCTGGGCGGCGAGCTCGCGTCGCGGCTGCTGGGCCAGGGCGCGCGCGGCATTCTCGCGGCGCTGGGCATTGTGGTCTGAGTCCGGCGCCGCGCCGCGATGCCCACCGACACCCCGCTGCGGGGCCAGCGCATCCTGGTGACGCGTCCGGCGGATCAGGCCGAGCCGCTGTGCCGTCTGCTTGAAAGCCACGGCGCGACGGTGGTGCGTCTGCCGATGCAGGTCATCGAGCCGACGCGGGACGCGGCCGCAGCGGCACGCACGCTGCAGGACGCGCGTGCGGCGCAGGCCTGGATTTTCACCAGCGCCAATGCCGTGCGCTATGCGCGCCGGCTGGATGCCGGCGTCTGGCCGGTGTGCATCGCGGTCGGCCCCGCCACGGCCGCGGCGCTGACGCAGGTCGGCGTCGAAACGGTGGTGGTGCCGCCGGCGCGGCACGACAGCGAAGCGATTCTGCAACTGGCCGAGCTGCGCGAGGTGCAGGCCCGCGACTTGCTCGTGGTCAGCGGCGAGGGCGGGCGCGATGCGATCGAAGCCGGACTGGCCGCGCGCGGCGCGCGCGTTCGCCGCGTCGAGGTTTACCGCCGCGTGACCCTGCCGCATGCGCCGGAAACGCTGGCGCAGGCGATGGCCGGCGCCGATGCGGCCATCGTCACCAACGGTGAGGCGTTGCAGCAGCTGGTGGCGCGCACGCCGGCGCCGCTGCGCCCGCATCTGTTCGCTTTGCAGCTGGTTGTGCCCAGCCCGCGTGTGGTAGAACAGGCACTCGAACTGGGCTTTACGGCCGTGCCGCTGGTTCCGGAGCAGATTGCCGATGCCGGCTATGTCCGCTGTCTGGAGCGCTGGTGCAACGCCAGGCCGAAAACCCACCGGAAGGATACCGGTATGACGGACGATACACAGGACCCCCCGCAGCCCCCGCCTGAACCCGTTGCCGCGGCGGCGCCACCGTCGGCAGCGGAGGCGCCCGCCCGTCGTGGCGGGCGCTGGACGTGGCTGCTGGTGCTGCTGCTGCTCGCGCTGCTGGCGGCCGCCGGCTGGGAGGGGCTTCGCCGCGGGCAGGCCTTGCTGCAGGCACGCGACGCGCGCATCGAGGAGCTGCAACGCAGCCTCAACGCGGCCGAGGCGCAGGCCGACCGCCTGCAGACGCGGGTGTCCGATCAGGCGGTGGCGGCGCAGCGCAACGCCGCCGAGATCGCACGCTTCGGCGAGCGGCTCGTGGCGCAGGACGAGGCTATCGGCCAGCTGCGCGAGGAACTCGGCGGCGGGCGCGCGCGCGTGCAGCTGGCGGTGGTCGAGCAGCTGCTGATGCTCGCCAACGACCGCGTGCAGGTCGGCCGTGAAGTGCCGGCGGCACTGGCCGCGCTCGAGGCCGCCGACGCGCGCCTGGCGATGCTCAAGGATCCACGGCTGTTTCCGGTGCGCGAGGCGATCTCGCGCGAGCGGGCGGCGCTGCAGGCGGTTCCGCTGCCTGACGACATCGGCGCCGCGTTGACGCTGTCCGGCCTGATCGCGCGCGCGCCGCGGCTGGGCCTGACCGCGCAGGTGCCGGAGCATTTCGAGGCGGCGGCGCAGCCGCTGGCGGCGGCGCCGGCGGACGCCCCAGCGTGGCAGCGCGCGTGGGCGGCGGTCAAGCGCGCGCTCGCCAGCGCGTTCACGATCCGGCGGCAGAATGGTCCGTCGCCGCAACTGCTGGGCGTGGAACAGACGGCGCTGATCCGGCAGGTGCTGGCGCTCAAGCTCGAAGGTGCGCGGCTGGCCTTGCTGCGCCGCGATGGCGCGAGCTTCCGCGATCTGTGCCTGTCGGCGGCCGGCTGGCTCGACGACTACTTCAACGCCGGTGATCCGGCAGTGGCTGCGGCACGCGCCGAGCTGCTGCGCCTGCATCAGCTGCAGCTGGAGCCGCCGCTGCCCGACATCACCCGCAGCCTCGCGCTGCTGCGCGCCCAGCTGGCGCCGGCCCCGCAATGATCCGCAATCTGCTGCTGGCCGTGGTCGTGCTTGCCGCCGGCGCGGCCGCCGCCTACTACCTGCGCGCCGAGACCGGGTATGTCCTGATCAGCTTCCGCGGCTGGGTGGTCGAGACCTCGCTGCTGGGGCTGGTGCTGGCGGTCAGTCTGGGCGTAGTCGTGCTGGGTCTGGCGCTGCGGCTGCTGACGGGCGCGCTGGGCCTGCCCGACAGCGTGCGCAATCTGGTCGAACGGCGGCGGCGGGATCGCGCGCAGACCTCGTTCGAAACCGGTCTGCTGCACCTGCTCGAAGGCGACTGGCGCCGCGCCGAAGTCGAGCTGGTGCGCCGCGCCGCCGATCATCACGCCGCGCACCTCAACTACCTGGGCGCCGCGCGCGCCGCGCAGCGGCTGGGTGCCGGCGAGCGCCGCGACCATTACCTCTACCTCGCGACCGGCCTGGCGCCCGGCATCGAGCGTGCGACGCTGCTGACCCAGGCCGAGCTGCAGCTCGAGCGCGGCGAATACGTGGCCGCGCGCGACACCGCCCAGCGCCTGCGCGCACTCGATGCACGCCATCCCTACGCCGTCGAGCTGCTCGCCGAGGCGCTGTTCGCGCTGAGTGACTGGGAGCCCTTGCGTCAGCTGCTGCTGGAGAAAGTTGCACTGACGGCACTCACCGGTGCGCGCCGGCGGCAGATGCTGGAGCGCGCGCTGGTCGAGCGTCTGCGCGCGGCCGAAGCGGAGGCGCGTCTGGATCAGGTCAAGGCGCTGTGGGACGCAACACCGCGCGACAGCCGT
>JBFHQK010000026.1:0-18219 GCA_041592255.1 Fontimonas sp. | reverse complement strand
CGGCTCGCTCAGCTTCGGTCCGCGGATCACCGCGGGACTGATCGCCGCCAGCGGCGGCAGCATCCGCGAGGGCAACGACACCTACGAGACGTTTATCCGCTTTGCGCAGACGCTGGTCGATGACGGCGATCCGGTGAACTACGCCGCGGCGGCGAGCGCGAACCGCCCCGTGCTGATGTTCGAAGTCGTCGGCGACGCGGTGGTGCCCAACTGCACCATCGCCGGCTCGTCCGACTGCCCGGCGACCGACGTGATTCCGATCTCCGGCTTTCTGTCCGGCACCGATCCGTTGGCGCGGACGCTGGGGCTCGACTTCCTGCCGGGACCGGCGCAGACCGACGGGTTCGATGTGCCGATCGCCGCGCAGACGATTGTCGATGCGGCCGGCATCGATGCGGTGGTGCGCTTCAACCAGGGCGACCACGCCTCGATCCTCTCACCGGCGGCCAACGCGCTGGTGACCTGCGAGATGCAGTCGCAGGCTGCGGTGTACCTCGCCAGCAACGGCACGCAGCTTCCGATCGGCACCTGCGCGGCGGAATAAGGAGAAAGAATCATGAAATGGAAGCTCATCGCCATCGCAGCCGCAACCGGTTGGCTGAGCGCGGGCTCCGCGCTCGCGTTCACGACCGAGCGGTCCGGCGTCGCCATCCAGCTCGACAACAAACTCTCCGCCGGCGTGGCCTGGCGCCTGGCTTCACGGGACCCGGATCTGATCGGTCGCAGCAACGGCGGCAATGCGTTCTCCACCAACAGCGACGACGGCAATCTGGCGTTCGACGCCGGCGATGTCGTGTCCTCCGCGTTCAAGATCACCTCCGATCTGACGCTGGCGCGCGGCGATTTCGGCGTGTTTGCGCGCGGCAGCTACGTGTTCAACGAGCGCCTGAACAATTACAACTTCTTCAACGCCAACAACTACTACACGCCGCCGACGGTCGGCCCCGATCCCGGCGTCGGTCTGACGCCGACCGGTCGCCCGTCGGAGGTACCGATCGCCGTCTACGACCACCGCACCAGTGACGTCCGCGATCAGATCGGCAACGATGCCGAGCTGCTCGACGCCTACGTGTTCGGCTCGTTTGACATCGGCAGCCGTCTGCTCGCGTTCAAGATCGGGCGCCAGGTGATCAACTGGGGCGAATCGACCTATGTGCTGCACGGGGTCAACAGCCTGTTGACCTTCAACCAGAACCGGCAGCGGGTGCCCGGCTTCGAGATCGAAGAGCTGCTGCTGCCGGTGGCGATGGCCTGGTTTTCGATGAGCCTGGCGGACGGGGTGTCCGCCGAGGTGGTCTATCAGCTCGACTGGGATCATACGGTGATCGATGCGGCCGGCACGTTCTGGTCGACCAACGACTTTGCCGGCATCGGCGGCGAGCGCGCCAACATCACCTTCGGCCTGCCGCCGGAGAACTTCCCCAACTCCACGATTCCGCGCGCACCCGACCGCGAGCCCGGCAACGACGGCCAGTACGGCGCCAAGATCAGTGTGCTGGTGCCGGCGCTCAACGACATGGACCTGTCGTTCTACGGCATGAACTATCACAGCCGCCTGCCCCTGATCAGCGGCACCTCGAAGACCAGCTTCGCCGCGCCGTCGACCACCGGCACCTACTTCATCGAGTACCCGGAAGACATCCAGCTCTACGGGCTTTCCTTCAACACCGTCGTCGGCGACTGGTCGGTGCAGGGTGAATACAGCTACCGCGTCGACCAGCCGCTGCAGATCGACGACGTCGAGATCCTGCTCGCCGGCGTCGGCCTGCCGAGCCAGCTGACACCGCCGCCGGCGCCCGCGTTCGGCTCGGCACTGGGCAACAAGTACCTCCGCGGCTGGCGCCGGCACGATGTCAGCCAGACCGATCTCGGCGCGACCTACCTGCTCGGACCGTCGCTGTGGGCGGGCTGGGACCAGCTGCTGTTCCTGGCCGAGGTGGCCGCGGTCTACGTGCACGATCTGCCGCCCGAAAGCGTCATGCGCTACGAAGGGCCGGGCACCTACACGCCGGGCGACGCCAGCGTCGCCGCCCTGGTCTCGGCGTCGACGCTCCCGGCGCTGGGCGCCGCGGTGCCGCAGCAGCAGGGCGGTTATGCCACCGACTTCTCGTGGGGCTACAAGATGCTGCTCCGCGCCACCTACAACAATGTCTTCGGCCGGTTCAGAGTCGAGCCGGCGCTGCGCTTCGACCACGACGTCGACGGCGTGACGCCGACACCGATCACCAACTTCGTCGAGGACCGCATGCAGGCCACCGCCAGCGTGGCGATGTACTACCTGCAGCAGTGGTCATTCGAGGCGGCCTATACCAACTACTTCGGCGCGGGCCGGCGCAACCTGCTGTCGGACCGCGACTTCATGGAGCTGGTGGTGAAGTACTCGTTCTGAGCGCCGGGCGCAGGCGGCATCAGGTGGGCGCGGCTTCGGGGCTCAGGCGGATCGGTTGCGGCGCATCGAGCACGCTCGGCTGCGTGCGCAGGAAGAAGATATCCAGTACCGCCTTGGTGCGCGCGAGGATCTCGCGCGGCGGGTTGCGCATGCCCGGGCCGCCGTCGCTGGTGGCCGGCGCGAGGTAGGCGACGACGTTCATCCCCAGCTTGCGGCCGAGAAACACCGCGCGGTAGCTGTGGTAGCGCTGTGTGATGACGGTGAAGCGCGTCAGTCCGAACACCGCCTGCGCGCGCACGATCGAGTCCAGGGTGCGGAAGCCGGCGAAATCCAGCGTGATCGCCTGCTCGGGAACGCCGAGCTTGACCAGCTCCTCCTGCATGCGGCGCGGCTCGTTGTAGGTGGCGTCAGGGTTGGCGCCGCTGGCCACCAGATGAGTGATCTTGCCGTTGCGGTAGAGCTCCGCCGCGGCAACGATGCGGCCGCGGAACTCGGGGCTGGGCTTGCCGTTTTCCAGATACTTGCTGGTGCCGAGCACCAGGCCGACGTCGTTGAACGGCAGCAGCGCCCAGTTCTTGAACACGTAGGCGTCGGTGCTGTTGATGACCCAGCGGTTGCTGAGCACCACCACCAGGATGAAGGCGATCGCGCCGCCGAACAGCCAGCGGCGCAGCAGTCGTCGGCTCGAGGGCTTCAAGCGATCAGGCCCCACAGCAGCCAGGCAAACAGCGCCAGCTGGACCGCGAAGAAGGTGGCGCGCACCAGCACCAGCCAGTGCGTCACGCCGATCAGGTGGGTGGTGCTCTGCGCGATGCGCGCATACAGCACCCAGGCCGCGACGGCGTCGACCGCTGCGGACTGGCCGAGCACCTGGGCGACCAGCACGATCGCGGCGAAGATCGGCAGGTTTTCGAGACAGTTCAGGTGCGCATGTTCGGCGCGCTTGATGAAGGCGGGGCTCTCGCTGGCGGCGCCGCGGGTCCAGCTGTTCGCCGGTTTGCCGCGCAGCACCTCGACCACGCGCCAGCTTACGGCGAGCGCCACCAGAAGCAGGGTCCAGGCGGCAAAGCCGAGCAGCGCCATCATTCCGGTCATCGTTGTTCTCCCCGTGGCAGTGATAGCGGCATTCTAGCGGGCCGGCATGCGGAACATGAGATCGACATTGCGATCGCCCGGCGTGCCCGGGCGCACGCCGCCCTGCATGCACAGGGCAGCGAGGTTGGCCTCGCTGATCGACGCGGCCACGGCGGCGGGATCGCTCAGGTACAGCGCGCAACGGTCGTCGGCGGCGGCGAGCGCCTTGGCGGTTTCGAAGCGGTGCTGCAGCACCGAGCCGCGCAGCGTGCCGGTGCCGTCGCCGTTGTCGAAGATCTCGATCAGGCGCTGTTCCTGCGGGTGGTCGATCAGCGAGGCGGTCTCGATCTGCCAGAAGCCGGTGCAGGCGCCGGCCTGCTTGCACGCGACCGCGGTTTCGATCGTGCCGTTGCTGCCGATGCCCTGGTCGACCTTGAACGCGCGGATGCGGTGCTGGTGCGTATGGCCCGCGATCCAGGCGATCAGATGCGGCCAGCTGGCCAGCTCCGCATCGAGCTCCGCGGCGGTGACCTCGATCGGCACGGCGTCGGCGAACATGCCGTACTCGGCGAAGGTGAGGTCGGGGTGATGCGAGAACACCAGCGCCAGCTGCTGCCGCGCCGCCGAGGCCGCCAGCTCGTGCTGCAGCCATTCGAACTGCGCGCGGTCGAGGCTGCCGTCGGACAAGGCGAAGGGGTTGCGCAGCACCGCCAGTGGAATGCGGGGATCGACGCCGTCGATGATGGTGTTGAGCACAATCAGGCGCACACGGCCCGCCGCGGCGTCGACGGCGTAGTGGCCGTCGTTGCGCGGGTCGGCGTCGATGCGGCGGGCGGTATCGGCGAAGTTGAAGCCATGGCCGACCGGGCCGGGCAGCGGCTCGGTGAAGAAGAACTCGTCGATGAACTCATGCGCGTCGAGCATGTGGCGTCGACCGGTGAGCTGCGAAACCTCGTTGATGCCGGCGGTGAGCGCCACTGTGCCGCGCAGATAGCCGTCATGGTTGCCGAAGGCGACGTACCAGGGCATTGCCAGCGCGACATTGGCGCAGCCGGGGCCGGCGTCGCAGCGCAGGAGCTCCGGCATGCCGGCGGCGCGCGTGGCGGTCTGGCGTGCCGGGTCAGTCGATCCATCGGCGGCGCGACCGCTGAGGGCGGCCTGCTCGGTGGCCTGCAGCTGCCGCAGGCTGCGCGTCAGGATCAGCTGGAACGATGGGTCGGTGGGGTCGGGGTCGGGGGTCTGCGTGTCGGCCACGCCACGCCCGGTGAAGCGCGTGCACTGCAGCGCGATCTGCTCGGCGGAGGCATCCGCACCCAGGCCGGCGGTGCACGCGGTTTCAAAGGCGCTGATCCGGTCGTGACGGCCGTTGAGGTTGTCGATGAAGCGCCGCGTTTCGGCCACCGTGGTCAGATCCGCGCTGTCGCCGGTGACGATCATGAACTCGGCGGGATAGGCGCGGTGACAGTCGTTGACCTGCGCGATCATCGCGTTGAGCGCCTCGTCGCTGTACTCCTCCTGCAGGCGCTGCGCGGCCTCGAAGCTGGGATGCAGCGGATCGAGGATCGACGCGCCGTTGATCGCCTGGCCGTCGTCATCGAGGATGTGATCGTCGCTGAACTGCACGAAGCGCAGCAGCAGTCGTGCGCCCGCGTCGCGCCGGCCGGCGACGAGATCATTGCGGGTGATGTATTCCTCGCGCGCGATCGCCGCACAGTCCGCCGTGCCCTGTGCCGTGGCACTGCTGGCGCTGTCGGTGCTGCTGCAGGCGGCGCTCAGCACGGCCCCCGCCAGCAGCGCGGGTACGATTTTCAGTGCAGTCATCTCTCCCCCTTGTTCTGCCATCGCGTCAGCGGGTCAGCCTGCGCATGGCCTGTTCCAGTCCGGACAGCGTCATCGGAAACATGCGGTCCTTGCCCAGCAGTTCGTTGGTGACCTGGATCGAGGGCGTGTATTCCCAGTGGGATTCCGGTTCCGGATTGAGCCACACCAGGCGCGGGAACACGTCCATCACGCGCTTGAACCAGACCGCGCCGGCCTCCTCGTTCCAGTGCTCGACGCTGCCGCCCGGATGCACGATCTCGTAGGGACTCATGGTGGCGTCGCCGACGAAGATCACCTTGTAGTCCGGCGTGTACTTGTGCAGCACGTCGAAGACCGAAATCTTCTCGGAGTGCCGGCGCGCGTTGTCCTTCCACACCGTTTCGTAGAGAAAATTGTGGAAGTAGAAGTACTCGAGGTGCTTGAACTCGGTCTTGCAGGCGCTGAACAGTTCCTCGCAGACGCGCACGTGCGGGTCCATCGAACCGCCGACGTCGAGGAACAGCAGCACCTTCACCGCGTTGTGCCGCTCCGGCACCATCTTGATGTCGAGGTAGCCGGCGTTGCGCGCGGTGGAGCTGATGGTGTCGTCGAGATCGAGCACGTCGGGCGCGCCTTCGCGCGCGAAGCGGCGCAGGCGGCGCAGTGCAACCTTGATGTTGCGCGTGCCCAGTTCGATCGTGTCGTCGAGATTGCGGTACTCGCGCTTGTCCCAGACCTTGACCGCGCTTTTCTGCCCGCCGGGGCCGCCGATGCGGATGCCTTCCGGATTGTAGCCGCCGTGGCCGAACGGCGAGGTGCCGCCGGTGCCGATCCACTTGTTCCCGCCCTGGTGGCGCGCCTTCTGTTCTTCGAGGCGCTGTTTGAGCGTCTCCATCAGCTGTTCGAGCCCACCCAGCGCCTGGATCTTGGCTTTCTCCTCGTCGGTAAAGTGGCGCTCGGCCATCTTGCGCAGCCAGTCCTCCGGGATCTCACCGAACAGCTCGCCGGTGACGGCCTCGATGCCCTTGAAGTAGGCCGCAAACGCGCGGTCGAAGCGGTCGAACTGGGACTCGTCCTTGACCAGCGTCGCGCGCGACAGGTGGTAGAAATCCTCGAGCGAAAAGATCGCCACGTGCTTCGACAGCGCCTCGAGCAGCGTCAGGAACTCACTGAGGCTGGGCTTGAGGCCTGCTGCGCGCAGCGTGAAGAAAAAGGTGAACAGCACGGTGCCGGCGTCCGGAGCGGTTTGTGGCATTGTAGCGCCGCCCCCGCATCGCTCATCGACCCCGGCCATGGCCCGCATCCACGACCAGATCCGCGACGCCCAGGCGCACCTGAGCGCCACCGATCCGGTGATGGCTGTCGTGGTCGAGCGCTACGGGCCCTGCGGGCTGGCGGCGCGTCGCCGCGAGCCGTTTCAGGTGCTGTGCGCGTCGATCATCAGCCAGCAGATTTCGAGCCGCGCCGCGGACGCCATCCAGGCGCGCGTGGTGGCGGCCTTCGGCGAACGCGGCCGGATGCGGCCGGAGCGGCTGGCGCAGGGGTCGCTCGACGCCTTGCGCGCCTGCGGCCTGTCGCAGTCCAAGGCCCGCTGGCTGCAGCATCTGGGCGACGCGGTCGCCAGCGGCGCGCTCGACTTCGCGCGGCTGCGGCGGCTCGACGACGAGGCCGCGATCGAGATCCTCGACGCGCTGCCCGGCATCGGCCGCTGGACCGCCGAGATGTTCCTGATGTTCGCCCTGTACCGGCTCGACATCTTCGCGTTCGACGATATCGGCCTGCGCCGCGGCATCAATCTGCTCTACGGCGACGGCCGCCGCCTGTCCGAGCGCCGCACGCTGCAGATCAGCCGCCGCTGGGCGCCGTACCGCTCGGTGGCGAGCTGGTATCTGTGGCGGGTGGCCGATCCCGACACGCAGACCTGGGTGTAGGGATGCGCTTCGACGATGCCTTGAATGGCACCGTCGGCGTCGTCTGCTTGCGGTGGTTGAGCTGCACGCAGCGGATCGCGTCGATGCGGCTGTTCCCGTGTCCCCGGCCAGCGCCGTGCAGGCGCATCAGCGGCGGCGGGTGGGATCCGCGCGCACTCTCCTGCGCGGCGATGAGCCTGGCGTGATAAGGGCGTGACGGCGGTGTGACAGGTGCCGTCGGCTCAGCCGCGGCGCCAGCGGTGGTAGTGCTCGATCAGCCGCAGCAGCCGCTCGGGCTGGTGTGCCTGTTTCCAGCGGCCGGCGGCGTATTTGTTGGCCTCGGCCAGCGTCGGGTAGATGTGGATCGTGCCGAGCAGCTGGTTGAGACCGATGCCGTGGCGCATCGCCAGCACGTATTCGGCGATCAGATCGCCGGCGTGCTCGCCCATGATCGTCACGCCCAGGATCCGGTCGCTGCCCGGCCGGGTGAGCACCTTGACCAGGCCATGCGCCTCGCCGTCGGCAATCGCGCGGTCGAGGTCGTCGAGCGGGTAGGTGGTGACTTCGTGGGCGATGCCTTTGTCGCGCGCCTCGGTTTCGTTGAGGCCCACGCGCGCGACTTCCGGCTCGGTGAAGGTGGCCCACGGAATCACCGAGTAGTCGACGCGAAACCGGCCGCCGCGCAGCGCCAGCAGCGGCCCGAACAGGCTGTTGACCGCGGCATACCAGGCCATGTGCGCCGCGGTGTGCGTGAACTGGTAGGGCCCGGCGACATCGCCGCAGGCCCAGATATTCGGGAAATTGGTCTGCAGGAATTCGTTGACCTCGACCGTGCGCCCGGTTTTCACCCCCAGCGCTTCGAGGCCGTAGCCGGTGAGTCGCGCGCTGCGGCCCACGGCGACCAGGATCTGGTCGAAGGCCACGCGCTGCTCGGCGCCGTCGGCCGTGCAGACCAGCACTTTTTCGCCGTGGTCGTCGATCACCGCGGTGGCGCGGGTGTTGACGCGCACGTCGATGCCCTCGGCGGCAAAGCGCGCCTGCACCGCGGCCGAGATGTCGGGATCTTCGCGGGTCATCAGCCGCGGCAACATCTCCACCTGCGTCACCCGGCTGCCGAGACGGGCAAACGCCTGCGCCAGCTCGCAGCCGATCGGACCGCCGCCGAGCACGACCAGGCGCCGCGGACACTCGCGCAGGCTCCAGAGCGTGTCCGAGGTCAGGTAGCCCGCGTCCTCGAGCCCGGGGATCGGCGGCACGAACGGCGCGGCGCCGGCGGCAATGACGATGTCGCGCGCGGTCAGCCGGTGGCCGTCGATGTCCACGGTCCACGGATCGACCAGCCGCGCCGTGCCGCGCAGGCATTCGACGCCCAGCTGCGTGTAGCGCTCGACCGAGTCGTGCGGCGCGATGGCCGCGACGATCTGCTGCACGCGCTCCATGACCTTGGCGAAGTTCGCCTGGCCGCGCACGCCGTCGAAGCCGAACTCGCCGGCGCGGCCGAGGTGACTCGCCAGCTTGGCAGAGCGGATCAGCGCCTTCGACGGCACGCAGCCGGTGTTGAGGCAGTCGCCCCCCATCCGGTGCTGCTCGACCAGCGTCACCTTGGCCTTGACCGCCGCGCCGATGTAGGCGGTGACCAGCCCGGCCGAACCGGCGCCGATCACGATCAGGTTGCGGTCGAAGCGCCGGGGCCGCGTGAACGGCGCGTAGACGCGGCGGGCCTTGATCGCGTCGACAAGTTTGCGCGCGATCAGCGGGAACACGCCCAGCAGCACGAAGGCGCCGATCAGGCCCGGCGACAGGATGCCGCTCAAGGTGCTGATCTGCGCCAGCTGGGTGCCGGCGTTCACGTAGACGATCGTGCCGGCGAGCATGCCGACCTGCGACACCCAGTAGAAGGTCCACGCGCGGATGCGCGTCAGTCCCATCAGCAGGTTGATGACAAAGAACGGAAACAGCGGCACCAGCCGCAGCGTGAACAGATAGAGCGCGCCGTCGCGCTCGATGCCGGCGTTGATCGCGCGGAGCTTGTCCGCGTAGCGGGCCTGAATCGCCTCGCCCGCGAGCCAGCGCGCCACCAGCATCGCCAGCGTCGCGCCGATGCTTGAGGCAAACGACACCAGCAGCGTGCCCCACAGCAGCCCGAAGACGGCGCCGCCGGCCAGCGTCATCACCACCGCACCGGGCAGCGACAGCGCCGTCACTACGACATAGATAACAAAAAAGACCAGGCTTGCTGCGAGCGGATGAGCGTCGCGGTACGCGACGATCGCGCCGCGCTGCGCCTGCAGATAGTCCAGAGAGACAAAGCGGCCGAGGTCGAAGGCGAAGAACGTCGCGATCAGCGCCGCGAGGGCCGCGAGCGTCAGCAGTCTGGTCTTGGTCATGCTCCGAAATCCTTTCGCCGGCTTGCGTGTCGCCTGCAGCGCCCCGAAGGCACGAGCGCGGCAGCCCATTCTGGCATGGATGTATGCGTGTCCGGCCCGCCGCCGCCGAACCGTCGCGGATGCGCCGCCTGTCGGAGGCACGCATCCGTGCTGCATGCGCACAGCGTGTTCCATGACGAGCTGTCACTGCGCCGCCGGTGTGTGCGGTGCGTCACGGTGATCACGGGGGAGCCGCAAGCGATGGATGTCATGTCCGCAAGCGTCCTGCAGGCCAGGCGTGTTCGCCGGCTGCGCAGGCAATGTCGCGCAGTGCTCGCAGCCGGCGCGTTCGCCGTGTCGGCGGCGCCGGTGCCGGCGAATGAGCTGGCTGATCTGTCGCTCGAGCAGCTGCTTGATGAGTCGGTCACGTCGGTGTCGCGGCGCGAGCAGAGGCTGACCGATGTCGCAACCGCCGTTACGGTGCTGGGCGCCGACGAGCTGCAGCGCCTGGGCGCAACCAGCCTGGGTGACGCGCTGCGCACGGTGCCCGGTATGAACGTGGCGGCGGTCAGTGCCAGCCAGTGGGCAATCTCCGCACGCGGCTTCAACAATCTCTACGCGAACAAGCTGCTCGTGCAGATCGACGGCCGTGCGGTGTATACCCCGCTGTTCGCCGGTGTGTTCTGGGATCAGCAGCAGCCAATGCTCGCGGACGTCGAGCGCATCGAGGTCATCCGCGGCCCCGGGGCAACGATCTGGGGGGCCAACGCGGTCAACGGAGTGATCAGCGTCGTCGGACGCGATGCGCGCGACACGCAGGGTGCACTCGTCTACGGCGCAGGCGGCGACGTCGATCGGGGTGGCGGCGGGCGCTACGGCGGCCGGCTCGGCGCCGACACCTGGTACCGGGTGTTCTCCAGCGTTCGCCGGACCGATGACTACGCGCTGGCCGGCGGGCGTGCGGCGCGTGATGGCTGGGACGCCTGGCACGGGGGCTGGCGTATCGACGACCACTCGATCCTCGACACGCAGCTGACCTGGCAGGCCGATGCAACGGTGGTCAACTTCGACGCCGGAACCTCCGACGGCTACAACGTCAACACGCTGGCGCGCTGGACGCGGCATCTGCCGCAGCGTTCGGGCTTCGACCTGCAGCTCTGGTACGACCGAACGGACCGTTACAACGCCGCCCGCGCGCGCTCGATGTCGGACACGGTGGACCTGTCGTTCACGCACCGACTGGGCCTGGGGGAGCGCAACGACCTGGTCTGGGGTCTCGGCTACCGCGCCGCCGCCAACCACCTCGGGCAGACCGTGCCCGAGATCACGGTGACCGACGGCGAGTTCGGCCTGCAGCTGTTCAGCGCGTTCGTGCAGAACGAGTTCCGGCCGGTGCCCGAGCGCTGGACCGTCACCGCCGGGGTGAAGCTTGAGCACAACGACTTCACCGGCTTCGAAGTGCAGCCCAGTGTCCGCGCCGCTTTCAAGCCGCGCGAGCGCGAGACCTGGTGGGCGGCAGTGTCGCGCGCGGTGCGAACGCCCAGCGCGCTCGAAGGCCGCGACATGATGGCGGTTGTCGTCGCCCCCCCATTCACCGGGCCCGGTGGTGGCAGCTACGTGCCGACGCTGCGGGGTAATCCGGATCTGCGCGCCGAAGTGCTGTGGGCCTACGAACTCGGCTACCGTGTGCAGGCGGGGACGAGCGCCAGCGTCGACGTGGCCACGTTCTACAACGACTACGCTGATGTCGTCGACTTCGGCGGCATCGAGCGTCTGGAGGCCGGTGCGTCCGGGGAGCCCGGCACCGCGGAGCTGCGCTGGGTCAATGCCATCGACGCCCGCACCTGGGGTGGCGAAATTGCCGCAGTCTGGCGGCCGGCCGCGGCATGGCGGCTGACGACGGGCTACGCCCTGCTCGTTGCGCAGGTTTCCGCCGAAAGCGGCGCCGCGCCGGTCACCGTCAACCGCCAGTCGCCACGCCAGCAGGCAAACCTGGGGGCGTCCTACGGCATCGGCCGGCGCGCCGGCTGCGATGCGCAGCTGCGCTACGTCGGCGAGTTGCGCGCGGTACCGGCGTTCACCACTGCTGACCTGCGTCTGTGGCACCGGCCGCACGAACAGGTGGAGCTGTCAGTGACCGGGCGCAACCTGCTCGACGCTCGTCATCCGGAACAGGCGCAGGCCCGGTTCGCGATCACCTCCGAAGTCCCCCGCAGCGTGCAGGGAAAGGTCGTATGGCGCTTCTGAACGTGGGCATCTGGTCCCGCGTGGCTGCCGGTCTGCTGCTCGGCTGCACGCTTGCCGTCGGTCCCACGGCCGCAGCCGCGGCCGACGGCGTGTCGCGCGAGCGCCAGATCAAGGCCGCGTTCCTGTACAACTTCACCAAGTTCATCGATTGGCCTGAGAACAGCTTCGCCGCTGCCGACAGTCCGTTCGTGATCGGGGCCTACTGCGACGAGCTGATGTGCGCCGAGCTCGAGCGCGTCGTCGCCGGACGCAAGGTTGGCACGCACCCGATCGTCGTGCGCAGGCTTGCCGACGACGCGCAGGCGCCGTCGGCACACCTGGTGTACGTCTGCGCGCACGAGAGCCGGCGCGTCGCCGCGATCGCCGAGCAGGTCGCGGCACAGCCGGTGCTCACCGTCAGCGAGTCCGAGACGTCTGCGCGCGGCGGCGCGACGATCGTCTTCGTGCTGGTCGACGACAAGGTGCGCTTTGAGATCGACGCGGCCTCTGCGGAGCGCGCGACAGTGAAGATCAGCGCGCAGCTGATGAAGCTGGCGCGCTCGGTGCACCGCAGCTGAGGCGCCGATGCGACGGTTCCGCAACCTGAAGATCCAGCCGAAGCTGACGCTGATCACGATGCTGGTGGCCGGCGTTGCACTGCTGCTGGTCAGTTCGATCCTTGCGGTGAACCAGCACGTCACGGAACGAAGCAACCTGCTGGACCAGGTGACGACGACGGCGGCGATCCTCGCGGACAATTCGGCCGCCGCGCTGTCGTTCGACGACCAGGCGTCTGCCGCGCAGACGCTGGCGGGCCTGCGCGCGGACAAGGGTATCCTCGGCGCGGCGGTTTACGACCGTGCCGGCAGGCGCTTTGTCGTCCTCTGTGATGGGTGCGACGAGGGTGAGCTGGTGAGTCGCGGGGCGACCATGACACCAGGCCACCGCTTCGGCCGCGAGGTGTTGGAGGTGGTCGCCCCCATCGTCGCAGGCGGCGAGCGGATCGGCCGCATCTATGTGCAGGCGGATCTGAATCCGCTCCGTCGCCGCTTATGGCGCTACGGCGCGATCATCGCCGTCGGTATGCTGACCGCGAGCGTCGTCGCGTTCGTGTTGTCGTCGCGGATGCTGGCAGCGGTCACCTCGCCGATCTCGCACCTCGCGCGCGTCGTGCGCCGTGTCGCTGTCCGCAAGAATTATTCGCTGCGGGCATTGAAGCACAGCGACGACGAACTCGGCGCGTTGATCGACGGCTTCAACGACATGCTCGGCGAAATCCAGGCGCGTGATCATGCACTGCGCGAGGCGCATGACACGCTTGAAGCCCGCGTCGAGGAGCGCACGCAGTCGCTGCGGCGCGAGATTGCCGTGCGCGAACAGGTCGAGGCGGCGCTGCGCGGCGAGCGCGGCTTTCTCAAGGCCCTGATCGAGAACCTGCACGCGGTGCCGTGGGAGATGGACCCGGATCAGCGCGTCTGCACCTACATCGGGCCGCAGGTCGAGCGCCAGTGGGGCTGGCCGACCCAGCGCTTCGCCGCGACCGGCTTCCTGGTCGAATGCATCCATGAGTCGGACCGCGCCGCGTTCGATGACGCACTCAGGCGTCTGCCGCAGGCCGGTGCGCTGGAGCTGGAGCTGCGCATCCGCCGCGGCGATGGTGGATACGCCTATGTGCGCAACCTGCTCAGCCTCGGCAGCGACGGTCGCAGCGCCGTGCGCGGCATCGGCATCGACGTCACTGCGCAGAAGAAGCTGGAGGACGAGCTGCGGCAGGCGCAGAAGCTCGAGTCGGTCGGGCGGCTCGCCGCCGGCATCGCGCACGAGATCAACACGCCGGTGCAGTACGTCAACGACAGCTGCCATTTCCTGCGCGATGCCGTCGCCGACCTGCACCGCCTGGTCCACCATTACCGCGCTGCGGTGCAGTCCCTGGCTGTCGGCGCCGCTGCGCCGCAGGACGTGCTGGAAGAGCTTCGTGCCGCCGAGGAGTCCGCAGATCTCGGCTACCTGCTCGATCACATGCCGTCTGCGCTCGACAATGCGCTTGACGGCCTGCAACGCGTCGCCACGATCGTGCGCTCGATGAAGGAGTTCGCGCATCCGGCGCGCAAGCAGCAAAGTCACGCCGACATCAACCGCGCAATTGTCAGCACGCTGACGATTGCGCGCAATGAATACAAGTACGTCGCCGATGTGCACACCGATCTGGGAGAGCTGCCGCCGGTGCCGTGCTATCTCGGCGATCTCAATCAGGTCATCCTCAACATCGTTGTGAACGCCGCGCACGCGATCGAGGACGCGGTCAGGGGCAGCGACCGCCGCGGGGTGATCAGTGTGCGCACCGCCGTCGACGGGGACGCGGTCGCAATCGCGATTGCCGATACCGGCAACGGCATCCCCGAGCAGATCCGCCACAGGATCTTCGATCCTTTCTTCACCACCAAGGAAGTCGGCCGCGGTACCGGGCAGGGCTTGGCGATTGCACACACGATCGTCGTGGAGCGCCACCGCGGCAGCATCGAGGTCGATTCCCGGACCGGTGAGGGCACAACGTTCACGATTCGGTTGCCGCTCAATCCCCCCACCGCGATGGAGATGTTTACATGAGCCTCACCGCCACCCTGACCCCTCCGCCCCCGCCTTCCGCCGCGGCGATGCCGCGCCTGCGCGTCCTCTGTGTCGACGATGAGCCGCGCGTGCTCGACAGCCTCGCCTACCAGCTGCGTGCGCAGTACGACGTGCTCACCGCCACCGGCGGCGTGGACGGTCTGGAACTGCTGCATCGTTATCGCGACATCGCGGTCCTGATCTCCGACATGCGTATGCCGGTGACCGACGGCGCCGCGTTCCTGCGGCTGGCGCGCGACATTGCGCCGGACACGGCGCGTATCCTGCTGACCGGCCACGCCGACACCCAGTCCAGCATGAACGCGGTGAACCAGGGGCAGATCAGTGCCTACCTGCTCAAGCCGTGCTCGCCGCGCACGCTGCTCAACGCGGTCAGCGCCGCGGCCAGCCGCTATCGACTCAGCGTGGTGCAGCGCATGCTACTCGCACACAATTCGAGTCATGCCGGAGACGGGCCGACTGACGTCAGCGCACTGTTCGAGCGCGCGGCCGCGTTATTCGGCTGCCGCTACGCGGCGCTGGCGCTGTACGACCGCAACGATGCATCGCCGCGGCAGGTGCTGACGCGCAATCTCGAGGCCTCGATGATGATCGAGCCGTCGCCGCTCTTCGACCGCCTGCTACATGCACGTGCCGTTGTGCAGGAGTCGTTCACGCCCGGGCGCGCTCCGGTCGAAGGACTGCCGCAGCGGCATCCGCCGGTGACGCAGTTGCTCGGCGCACCGCTGAGCGCGTTCTCGGCGCAGCGCGGCTGGCTCTGCTTCTCCGACAGCCGTCCGACAAGCCTGTTCATGGCCGACGACGTGCAGGTGATTACGGTGCTCGCACGCCTGTGCGGGGATCTGGCCACGCGGGACAATGGATCTGCACGGCCGACGTCATGAACCGGATCCTGTTTGTCGACGACGAGCCGGCGGTCCTTGACGGGCTGCGCAACATGCTGCGCCGTCAGCGCATGCACTGGGATATGGTGTTCGTCGCCAGCGGCAGTGCGGCACTCGATGAGCTGGCGCGTGGCAGCTTCGACATCGTGATCAGCGACATGCGCATGCCGCGCATGGATGGTGCCGAGCTGCTGCAGCGCGTGCGCGCCGAGCATCCGGCGACCATGCGCGTCGTTCTATCGGGCCATGCGGAGCGCGACGCCGTGTTCGCCGCGTTGCCGGTGGCGCACCAGTTCCTTGCCAAGCCGTGCGAGCCGCAGCGGCTGCAGCACTTGATCGAGCGTAGCTGCCGGTCCATCGCACTGCTGCCGCGCGGGTCGTTGCGTGAGACGATCGGCGCGCTAGACCACCTGCCGTCGTGCACGCAGGCACGCGAGGAGCTGGAGTGCGCGCTGGCGCGCACCGAGCCGGACTTGCGAGAGGTCGCGGCGATCGTCGCCGGTGACCTGGCGATGTCGGCCAAGGCGCTGCAGCTGGGCAACTCGGGGTATTTCGGGATCGGTCGGCCCATCACCTCAGTCGGCGAGGCGGTGACGTTTCTTGGCACCGACTTGTTGCGCGTGCTGATGCGCGGCGCACAGGGGACCGGAAGGCTGGAGGAGTCCGTCGGTGGCTGCCCCGGTCTCGAGGTGCTGCAGCGCCAGTCGGCGCAGCTCGCGCGCGCGATCGCTGGTCTGCTCGCCGGCGATGAGTTAGCTGCGCAGGCCAGCGCGACAGCGCTCGTGCACGGCGTCGGCGAAGTCCTGCTGGCGGTTGGATTTCGCGACGCCTACACCGTCGCCGCGCAGAAGGCCGGGTGCAGTGATGCCCCGCCGCATGTGGTGCAGGCGCGACTTCTCGGCGTGTCTCACGCGCAGGCCGGCGCTTTCCTGATGGGCGTGTGGGGACTGCCCGAGCGCATCGTTGACGCGGTGGCCTGGCATCACCAGCCAGAACGCGCTGTGCCCGGCGACTGCCGTCTGACTGCGGCGCTGCACGCGGCCGATGCGCTGCTTATGCATCGCGGCGACACCGACGCCGGCGACGTGCTCGATCACGCCTTCCTCGAGCGCGCCGGTCTGCCGCTGCCGTTGCACCGCTGGCGCGCGCTTGCCGCCGAACAGCGTCTGGCG
Organism: Fontimonas sp.; assembly: GCA_041592255.1. Classification (GTDB taxonomy): domain Bacteria; phylum Pseudomonadota; class Gammaproteobacteria; order Nevskiales; family Nevskiaceae; genus Solimonas. The sequence continues at coordinate 1,770 of JBFHQK010000026.1, read as the reverse complement.
GTGGCCGCGTAGGGGCGGCTCAAAGAAAACGGGCCACCATGGCGGTGGCCCGTCGGGTTGCGAGGCGTTCGCGTGTCAACGGCCGCAGAGCGTCGACAGCAGCGGCAGGCCGGCGAACGGGCAGCTGCCGCTGCCGCCGGCGCCGAGCAGGCTCCCAACCACGTCGCTGACGATGCCCAGCACCGGCGCCAGCGGCGTGCCGGCCAGCGGATCGGTGGACAGGCCGGTGCCGGTGCCGCCGGCGAGCGCATCGCCGAGCGGGCCGAGCAGGGCCGGCAGCAACTGGTTCTCGATCGGGTCGAGGACCGGGTCGAGCGCACCGCCGAGCACGTTGGCGAGCACCGGGGTCGACACCGTGCCGACCGTCGTGCCGAGCAGGTCGGCCAGTTGCGCCACGCCGCTTTCGATCGGTCCGCTGAGCACACCGGGCTGTCCGGCCTGCTGTTCGATCAGGCGCACCGGCACGACTTCGGTCAGCAGATTGACCAGGGTGTGGTCGAGCAGCGTCTGCAGGCGTGCGCCGGTGGCGACGCCGTCATAGGCCAGCACTGCGGACAGCAGCGCATCGGTGTCGTTGAGCGCCAGTGACAGCGTGGTCAGCGCGCCGCCAACCACCGGTGCGGCGTAGGCGTCGGCGGGGATCTGCGCCAGACCGGATTGCAAGGCCTGATTGAGCTGGGTGATCAGTGCGGCCACGGTGGACAGCTGCAGATCCTGATCGACGCGGCCGTTGCCGTTGAGCAGCGCGATGATCTGCGCCAGCACCGGGCCGATGGCGTCGCCCAGCGGCGCCAGCGGCGTGCCGGCCAGCGGATTGGCGCCGCTGTCGATCTGGCTCAGCGGGATCACGTCGCCGCTGCAGCCCTGGCCCTGTCCGGCCAGCGCCTGCAGCAGCTGGGTCAGGTTGGCTGCGAGCGAACCCAGCGACGCCGCGAGCGCCTGCGGGTTGGGATCGAGCGGCACTCCGCCGCCACTGAGCGCACTGGCCTGCAGCTGCGCCAGCACGGTGTCGGCGATGTCGAGGACGTTGTAGGTGACGGTTTCGTCGGTGCAGCGGAGCACGCCTTCGAGCGGCGTGCCGGCGACGGCGTCCGTCAGCGGTGCCAGCACGCTGCCGCTGATCTGATCCTGCACCGGATCCAGCGGGCCTTCGACGCGGCTGACCGTCATCGTGCTGCTGCTGGCGGTTTCGTTCCCGGAATCCGATCCGCTGCTGCAGGCGGCGAGAAACACGAGGCTGCCGACTGCAGCGGCGTGCAAGCTTTGCTTGAACATCTGGCACTCCCTTGAGGTGGATACGACCGTCGGCACTCTACGGACGAGCGCGTGTAGGAATGTTCCGATCGGAAATGAACGGTTGCCGGATCGGCACCAACGGTCGTTCGCGCCGGATTCAAGTCCGCTGGTCGGTGCCGCGGTGCAGCCGGTCGGGTACTCGCGGCACCGCGTGCGGCGCGGACAAAAAAACACCCCGCCGAAGCGGGGTGCGCGTTGCCTCGGTCACCGCTTCAGAGGGTGCGGTTGACGAGTTTGCCGTCGGTGCACAGTTCGTGCACGGAAAGGGCCTGGCCGATGTCGACGGCGAGCAGATCTGCCGACAGCGAAAGCCGCGCTTCGTCGTACGGACGGGTCACGCGACGGCCCAGCATGGCGTAGGCCGGACCGGCCGAGAACTGACCGAGCAGGTCCAGCGTCGTCGCATCCATCGACACCGGGCTCTCCTGCAGTTCCCCGCCGAGGTAGGTCGCCATGCTGACCTGCGTCAGCAGG